>JAOUNK010000008.1 GCA_029881015.1 Gammaproteobacteria bacterium
GTATATGACTGTCCATCAGATGCCTGGACCTCCGCGACAGTTCTGACAGCCCGTGTCATGCATTCGCTGCTCGTCCATCCGGCCGAGCTGCAGACACACGCCAATACAGCGACAAGAAACCTGACCATTATCTGCGACCCCAACACGTAGATTCGTAATACTCAGGATGCGATAGCAGGGGAAATCGTTGCACCGATTGTGCGAGCTTTCCATCACCGACGCTCGATTCTAGAATGTCGGTGTCGGAATACCAGCCCACTGGCTATCGACGTCATACTCCGTGCTGACAATCACGTTCTTCGAAATGTCGAGCGTGGCAAATCCAATCGGACGAAGGTCCAGCGCCTGAGTGAATCGTTGTATTCCAGACGGCTCGTCGTCCGTGTACGTTGCTGCGACGCGAACGACATTGACGTGGTATTCGTCGAAGAGCAGCGGATTCCCATGAGTTGTCGGATACAAAAGCTCATTGGATCTAGCCCCTGGTGGCGGCGCGCTGGTCCGCTCCAGACCCAGTTCCGGCACTCTCCATGAAGAGGGACCGACGTAGTAGAGGCCGCCGCCCAAATCGGTATCGTCGATCAACGAGCTAATAGCAGCCTGCGACTGCGGGCTCAGTGGTGCGAGATACACCAGGACCCTATCGCCTCGAACGTCGGTATCCAGGCTGTCGATCACATGTTGGCGTAGCGAAAACGCAAGGCCTATGGTCAATCCAACCGCGACGATGTACATACCCAGGCCTAAAGCCAGGCGTCCTCCTCGAGATTCGGGCAGCCGCCAGTCGAGCACCAGCCACCGCGCTTCCCAACGGCGCGGCAAGAACATGCCCGTACGCTCCAGGTAGGTGCGATAGGACTCGCCAAACTTCTCAAGGCAGATCCGTTCCTCTACGCGGGCAAGAAAATAGTAGAGGCACAGCATGCTGACGAAAGCGACGATAACGATGAACCTGGACCAATACAGGCATGCGCCCAGGCCGATAACGGCAAGCGCGATGTATTGTGGATGGCGGATGTGCTTGTACAAGCCGATAGCAACCGCACCCCTCCCGGTGAATTTCGCCCAGTAGATTTGGCAGAACCCAATAATGAACACGAGAATGCCAAGCAACATCAGGGGCCAGGCAAGTAGAACCAGACCGTTGGCCAACCAGCTGCCTGTGTAGGTGAAATGCGGCAGGACGTACATCGTCAACCACGCAGTCGACGAGGATGCCTGCAGGAGGCTTAGCGGTGTTGCATAGATCGAATAGTAGTAGGCCGCGAACGGCGATACCATGAACAGGATCTCCAGAACAATCAGCGTGTATAGAAACCAGGCCGATGTCTTGACCGCCCGATCTTTTCTAGTCACAGTCATTTTTCACACCCTCCGAAACGTCGTATTGATTTGGCATCCGGACGGGCGAACGATCAAGCAATAGAGCGTGACTGGTACATATTCTTCGTGACTGGGTTCGCTTGTTCGCGAAAGGGCCGCTGGCGCCACGGCGGTACCAGCTAATAGTTGGAGGAAATGATGACAGTGGAAGGGCTGCAAAATTACCTCACCGCGAGGTTGGCCCTGAACTTCAACGCTCGGCAACATCTTAGGCTGTTGCGATTGGTTTTCGGCCTGGTTTTCGCCTTTGTCGCCGTCGTTCATCTACTGATTCGATCTCGTTTCGGGGCGCTCGACACACTCCTGCATGCGACAGTTATTGCTCTCATCTACGCGATATCTGTGGGTATGGCCGCAATGCTCATTCCAGCGCTTAGGAAGACGGCAAATGGATGCTATGTGTGGCAGATATGGGTCGCGTCAGGCGTTGGCTTTGTTGTTGGCTTCTACTTGATACCGATATTCGACCTGGTCGAATTGCTCGCCGACCGGGACATGGCTCGCCATAGCGATCCACTGGGGTTTGTACAGCTTCTACCCGTCTGGATTCTGGTCACTTACTTATTTATCCAGCCGCACTTGAGCGAAACCCTCAGACTGGAACTTGACCGTCTTCGGGAAATGAATGCCTTACTAGACCGGCAAGGTATGGGGCGTGCAAAAACGCCGTCCAAGACCGTCTTGTTCGAGTCGGGCCGGACGTCGTTCAGCCTTGATGCGAGTAGCATTCGCAACGTCGCCGTCGAAGACCACTATTGTTATGTGCACTATCGAAGTGACGGAGGTTTCACCAAACGAGACTTGCTGATGCCGCTTCGGGACGTTCTGGCAGAGTTGCCTGAGGGATTCGTGCAGGTGCACAGATCCCACATCGTGAACGTGACTTACGTATCCGCAGTTCGTCGGAAAGGAAGAAATATCCGGCTTATTTTAGAGGGTGGCTTCGAGGTACCAGTAAGCCGGCACCGACTCGAGGGATTGCTACCAAAGCTCCAGGCGCCTGATTCACTGATTGCCGGAACGTAATTCGCGAAGAGTGAAGCGGAAAAGGCATTCACCGGCTGTGTGTCGCAGAGTCAATTCCTGATCCTGAATTCGCACTACCGCCTGGGGAAAGACCGGGTCAAGACTCACCCCTCGCGCTTGCCACCGCGGCGCATGAATGGAGGCCGGGCTCGCCATGTTCCAAGGACATCTACGGATGGGCGCCAGTGAAGAAAGGGCGAACCAAGCGACGACAACGTTTCCAGAACGAAAAAAGCGCCCGCGGATGCCGCGGGCGCCTTGCTGCCTGAAACCGGAAAATGCCTAGTTACAGGTTATGGCATAGCCAGCGTCGCCGTCAGCCGGGTTGACCAGGAACGTCGTCGTATTCGCGGCGGCGTCGTAAACGCAGAACGCGGACGTTCCGTTCAGCTTCGGTCCGGCCATGCCCGGGCTCGTCGTGTAGCCCCAGGAATTGACCGAGATGACCGGCCCCGCACCGTTGCCCATTGGCTGAATCCACGGACCGCCTGAGGAACCACCGGACAGGCCGCAGCTCGGGATCCACCAGTTGTCCGTGCCCTCGGTCGTCATGTCCTCGGCGCAGAACATGAAGTTCGGGTCGTCGCTGTAGGAGTAACCCATCCCGTGCGTAAAGTCGGGCGAGGCCGCACCGGCGATACCGTCGTCCACGCTCGGCGCGCTGAAGTCGATCGTGAACTGCTGTGTCGCCACGTCCAGTGTTTCGGAGCTGGCATTCAGGCCAGGCGAATGCGAGCTTGGGTCATCGTCAACGACATAGAAACCGTAGTCCCACGGAATGTTGTCGGGGAACGTCGAGGTCGTCCAGTTGGCGTCAACCACACCGTACGCCGCAACCCAGCAGCCAATTGGATCGTTGCTGCAGTTGCTATCGGTGCCGCTGCCCGTCGTCCCCGCCTGGTCGGGAATGAACAGCACGTTGCGCGCGAACGACCCGTTCGCATCGTCGTACACGCAATGCGAGGCGGTCAGGATAACCGAACGTCCGGTCGCCCCGTCGGTCACGACGGTGCCCGAGCAGACGTAGCCCGCCCAGCGTTTGCGCCTCGGGTTGGTCGGCATCTCGTAGAACAGGCGACCCGCGGACAGCTGGATGTCGCCACCGCCGGTCCACTGCGCGTTGGTCACCGTGTCGCCGTTACCCGTGCCGCCGCCGTTGACCACGAACGGGGTGTTGGCGGAGACCGCCGTGTTGCCGCCGCGTTTCCCGGTGTCGGTGGCCTCGACCCGCCAGCTCCAGTTGCCGTCGGTAAAGCCTGACAGTGTCAACGACCAGGTATCGCCGCTGGTGTTCGAGGCCGCGAAGCTGTCTGTTGTACCGGTGGGATACGTGATGATGAAGGTAACCGAGCGCAAACCCACGTTGTCGGTGACGGTCGCAGAAAACGTATGGGAATCGCCGATCGTGTCGTTGGCGGCCGGATCCAGATTCGAGATCTGCGGCGGCTCGGTATCGTCGACCGGCTTGGCGTTGGTCGTCGGCCTGCCGTTGTTGGTCGCCGCGACCTGGTGCCCATACGGCGTCAGCGAGCCGTCGGCGCGGCGCAGGTAGCCCAGGCCCCGATGATCGATGCGAAGATCGCGCGGTTCAGCGTCGGCACGGCGCTCGGCGGTCCAGTAGTCGATGACAGCCTGGCGCCGCGCGGCGTTGTCGTTCTGCGCGTACGCTGCCGTACTGGTGAGTCCCGTGGCGGCAATGGCTACCGCGCCGAGACAGGTGAATAGTGTGCCCTTTCTTATCCTCATGCTATCTCTCCCAAGCAGTCGAGTATTTACCGCAGCTCCCTGCGGCCCCCAAACAGGCCGCAACAGTAGCACAAGATTCCCATATATGGAGAGCCGGCTTTTCCATAAGCTCGTTTACGCAGAGCACTTATTCAGTGGCAAGCCGAGTTGTGCTTGCCATGTGTCCAACGCCGGTCTCGGATTCAGGTTCTCGTCATAGAGGCCTGTGTCGCGCCAGATTCGCGCGACGGGATCCTCCTGGAGGGCGCCGCTCCATAGCGCATCAAAGTCGACCAACGCGAACCAGACGATAAACCGGGCATCCAGTGTTTGTGCTGCGTCGAAGAGGGCGCTCAAATAGGCGTTCTGTGCCGCGTTGTTGCTGGGCACATCCACGCCGAATGCGGGGATCGTCAGCTGCAGACCTGGAAACTGCGCCCGCAACGCCGCGGCAACTTCTCCGGTGAACGTGACCAGGCGGTCGAAGCGCGCTGTTCACCGCGGTCGTCGTTGCATCATAGGGCCATGGCGTGAAACCGAGCTCGAAGGACCGCGTTTCAGGTGGCGGATTCGGTGGCGTCGGGCTTGAATCGCCGCCGCCACCGCAGGCTTGCAGTAGCGGCAAGAGCAACGCCAGTGCCATCAAGATTGGAGGTTGTCGTTTCCTAGACGTCCAATGTTGCCGGGCTCCGGAACCGCTGTCTGCGAATTGGCTCACATCGACTCCGGGCAACGCGGTAATCCGGAGCGTCCATGACCGAGCGCTTTCACGCAATGTGACGCCGGTTTATCCTGAGGGCCCACTCCACGGAGCGCTGCAGATTGAGAAACTTCAAGGTCTTCATGATTTCGTTTCTTTCCGTGTACTTCGCGTTCAACGCGTTCGTGTACGCCAAGCAGCGCGACATGATGTACATCCCGTCGCTGGAGCGCGTCGCGCCGGCCGAGGTTGGGTTGGACGCGGTCGAGGAGGTCGCGCTGACGACGGCATCGAACATCGAGCTGACGAGCTGGTTCGCCCGGCCACAAGCCGGGCGCCCGACGGTGTTGTTCTTTCAAGGCAATGCGGGCGCTGTGAACCACCGGGCGTACCGCTTCCGGGAACTGATGTCCGAGGGCTACGGTATGTTCATCCTGGGCTACCCGGGCTACGGCGGCAATGCGGGCGAGCCGACCGAGCCCGCTTTTCACGAGGCAGCGCAGCTTGCGTACGACTACCTGCGAACCTCGGGCGTGGATTCACAGGACATCGTTATCTACGGCGAGTCGATCGGCAGCGGTGTCGCCGTGCAGCTGGCGGCGCGCGTCGATGCCAAGGCCCTCATTCTCGAAGCACCGATGTCGTCGGCGACGGACGTCGCACGCGTGCACTACCCGTTGCTCGTGGCGAGCTTCTTTCTAAGAGACAGTTTTCAGTCCGTTGACTACATCGACCGCATCGACATGCCCTTGCTCGTGATCCATGGCGAGCAGGACAAGATCATCCCGTTGCCGTTGGGACAGAAGCTCGTCGAACACGCGGTGGAACCAAAGAAGCTCGTCGTTATCGAGCAAGCGGGGCACAACAATCTGAGCAATTACTCAACAATGAGTGTCGCCACCGGGTTCATCGAGTCGCTGTAAGCCAGACGCAGTGCTACCGCGGGCGGGGAGGTCCGTCGTATCATACGGCGAATGCGCTCAGTAATAACAATTAAAGGTCTGACCAAGATCTATGCCGGTGGCTTCCAGGCCCTCAAAAACGTTGACCTTGAAATCAACAAGGGCGAGATCTTCGGGCTGCTCGGCCCGAACGGCGCCGGCAAGACCACGCTGATCAATATCGTCTGCGGCATCGTTAACCCGAGCGGTGGCGAGGTGCTTGTCGACGGGCACGACATCGTTAGAGACTTTCGCAAGACGCGCGCGATGATCGGCCTCGTGCCGCAAGAGCTGCCGACCGAGACCTTCGAGACCGTGCGTAACACGATGCGCTTCAGTCGCGGCCTCTTCGGCAAGCCGCCCAACGACGAGCACATCGACAAGGTAATGAAGTCGCTGTCGCTGTGGGACAAGCGCGACACGAAGATCATGATGCTCTCGGGCGGCATGAAGCGCCGCGTGCTGATCGCCAAAGCGCTGGCGCACGAACCCGAGGTCCTGTTTCTCGATGAGCCGACGGCGGGCGTCGACGTCGAGCTGCGCAAGGACATGTGGAACGTGATCGAGTCGCTGCGCAAGAGCGGTGTGACCGTTATCCTGACGACGCACTACATCCAGGAGGCGGAACAGCTCGCCGACCGGATCGGTGTGATCAACAACGGCGAGGTGATCATCGTCGAGGAGAAGGCCAAGCTCATGCGCGACCTCGGCAAGAAGCAGCTCGTGCTGCATCTGTACGACGATCTCGAGGCGGTTCCCGACGAGTTCTCGCGCTACGGCCTGGAACTCGGCGAGGACAAGCGTTCCTTGACCTACCACTACGACACCCGGGGCGAGCACACGGGCATCACCGACCTGATCCAGGACCTGCGCGGCGCCGGCATTCGCTTCAACGACCTGCAGACCTCGCAGAGTTCGCTCGAGGAGATTTTCGTGGACCTGGTGCACAAGGGACGATGAACTTTCACGCGATAAAAGCGATCTACCGCTTCGAGATGGCCCGCATGTTCCGCACCGTGGTGCAGAGCATCGTCGCGCCCGTGCTCTCGACGTCCCTGTACTTCGTGATCTTCGGCTCGGCGATCGGCTCGCGCATCACGGAGATCGACGGCGTGAGCTACGGTGCGTTTATCGTGCCGGGGCTGATCATGTTGTCGGTGATGACCGAGAGCATCTCGAACTCGTCCTTCGCGATCTATTTCCCGAAGTTCACGGGGACGATCTTCGAGGTGCTGTCGGCACCGGTCTCCTACGGCGAGGTGCTGCTGGGATACGTCGGTGCGGCTGCCACAAAGTCGGTCATCATCGGCTCGATCATCCTTGCGACGGCGAGCTTCTTCGTCGACCTCGAGATCGCACACCCGATTATCATGGCGATCTTCCTGATCCTGACCTGCGTGTCGTTCTGCCTGTTCGGCTTCATCCTCGGCGTCTGGGCCGATGGCTGGGAAAAGCTCACGATCGTCCCGATCCTCGTCATCATGCCGCTGACCTTCCTGGGCGGCACGTTCTACTCGATCAGCATGCTGCCACCCACCTGGCAGACGATTAGCCTGTTCAACCCGGTCGTTTACCTGATCAGCGGATTCCGCTGGAGCTTCTACGAGAATGCGGATGTGGCGGTTGGACTGAGTCTGGGGATGACGGTTGGGTTCCTGGTGGCTTGCCTGTTGGTGGTGCGGTACATCTTTAAGACGGGGTATCGGTTGCGGACCTGATTTGTAATCAGTAGGTCCCGAGTTCGACTCTTGGTGCCGGCACCTTTTTTTCTAAGAATTATCGGCCGCTTTCCGGATCGATCTATTTTGATGGCAGGCGGGGCACCGGGGATTCACACCTCGGCAAGGCTGTACCATGTCCCACGACCAGCGCCGTGCCTCTTAAGATGATTTGCCTTGGTCAGCGCTTTCAGGTGATCCTTGATCGTGTTGCGGCTTGCGCCCGTGACTTTCGTGGCGTCGGCAACAGTCACTCGTCCACGCTCACGACACAGCTCAATTATCTGTACAGAAAGTTCGGGCAGGTCACCCAGGATCAGGCGCTCGCGTTCGATCTTCTTCTCCAGCCGTACCGTTTGCTGCCGCAGCGCGTGCAGGAAGAATGTCAGCCATGGTTGCCAGTCAGGCGTTTCTGTGTGGATCGTACCCTGCGTCTGGCGCAGGCCAAGGTAGTAGGCATCTTTGCTCTTCTCAATTACACTTTCCAGCGAACTGTAGGGCACATATCCGTAACCTGCTCGGAACAGCAGGAGGGTAGTCAGGATGCGTGAAAGCCGTCCATTGCCATCCTGGAACGGGTGGATCGCGAGAAAAACGACAACGAAGACCGCGATAACAATCAGCTCGTGCAGTTCACCGTTCTCAAGGTTGGTCTGCGTCCATTCGACAAGTTCAGTCATCAGGCGCGGCGTATCAAACGGCGTTGCCGTTTCAAAGACGATGCCGATGCTCTCGCCATTCGGCCCGAAGGCTTCGACATGATTGTCGTGCGTCTTGTACTCTCCGCGATGACGCTCGTCTTTAGACGAGTATTGCAACAGGTCGCGATGCAGTTGCTTGATGTGGTTTTCGAAAAGCGCAATCTCTCCCCAGTTCGCAAAAACCGTTTCCAGCGTCTTGGCGTAGCCTGCGACTTCCTCCTCATCGCGAGATGCGAACGTCTTGATCTCAAGGCCCGTGAGCAGTGCCTCGACGTCCCTGTCGCTCAGTTTGGCTCCCTCGATCCGGGTCGATGAGCCGATGCTTTCAATGGTTGCAATGCGACGTAGCGCATCGAGGCGATCCGTCGAAATTCGCCCGATCGCTCTCCAGGCGCCTTTGAATTCGTCGATCTCGGCAATCATCCTGAGGATTGCCGGGGTGATCGTTATTGTTTCCGTCCGAATCCCCCCATCCATTTTGGCCTCCAATTCCATCCATTTATAGGATGGCATCATTCCATCCGATTGTCCATCCATTTCCATCCAATTATCACAAGGCCCGTGAAGCCTGAACAGTGCGCGCGACTCTATGACGCCTCCTCCTACTTCACGCTCTGTGAGGTGAGCCGAGCGGCTACAAACCCGACAAACTCCTTCCAAGAATGTACCCGCATGCCGCAAGGCCTACGCGGTCAAATCTTGGCAAATTTCTAAAACGACCCCCGAACAGGGGCCGGTTGCGTTTTCAACGCGTGTATTCCATTCGGGTGTACACAAAGGCCACACGCCGGTTCTGCGTAACCGGGCGACTGCCAGTCAGCTTGCGAATTGGGATCGGACCCGATCCATATCCTGCTGGAATGCGAGACTGGCCGAGTGCGGTACGATCGCTGACTGCCGCCGTCCCTGCAGAATGTCTTCGCTGGCTGAAGCTATCTGAAACTCAAAGCCTGAACCGCTGCGCGAATCCCTAAATGAACGTACCGACACGTCCTGCCGGTGTAGATAGCATTCTTCGGCGCGCCAGAAATCGGGTATCGCTATGAAACCGGCGGTGCCGATGAGGTAGGCAATGTTCGGCAACTTGCGCCGAAATGACGTCGCAAGCGAAGCGACACAATTGCCGTAGTCAAATGTCATTACGACGTCGTCGTCAACGCCGTTCGGCGCGTATCTGGCGACTACGTCAATGGTCGTCGGCGCTCGATTCGTGAACAGCCGGGCTATTGCAATTGGATATATACCCGTATCCAACAGGCAGCCACCCGCCAGTTCCGGGTTATAGGCCCGCGAAGCCGGGTCGTATGTCATCGGAAAACCGAAGTCGGCTTTGACATGGATGAGTTCCCCGATCTCGCCGTCCGCAATCCATTTCTGTGCTTTCTGAAATGCCGGTAGAAACCAGGTCCACATGGCTTCCATGAGGTAGTTGCCTTGGTCCCTGGCTACCCCAAGCAATGTTTTGAGTTCAGCCGCAGATACGGTGATTGGCTTCTCACACATTACGGCCTTGCCTGCTCGTAATGCATCTGCCGCGTTGCAAGCATGCAGCACATGCGGTGTCGCAATGTATACGGCGTCGACATTGGGGTCGCTATAGAGAGTCTCGTAGCCCTCATAGGCCACCGAAATCTGGTGACGTTTCGCGAACTCCGATGCGGAAGCCAGGCTGCGGGCCGCGACTGCCGCGACCTCCGCATGGGCAACATGCGTCATATCTCGAGCGAAGGTATTGGCGATATTGCCGGCGCCCACAATGCCCCAGCGGACCGTCCCACGCATGCGGGGTTTGGACGGGGACGATTCGACCAGCGGCGGGGTGATTCCTGAGGCTGACGTCATGGTTTCATTCCAGCAAAGAGATCCGGAATTATCGCTTCCGGCGAAATGCAACGCGATAATTTCGACCAAAAGAGGGGACGGCTGTCAGCCGCGAAGACCCTGGAATGTTAGCCAAAACATCCGCCGAGTCATGATTCTTGACAACGTTGACAAGAAACACTAAAGTCCTGAGACAACGTTGTCTCCGGCTCGGTGGCCGTCCATTCCGAGAACCCGGCTGCCGGGCCTTCATTGCAAACCCTGGGGGATTACCATGTCCAAGAAGAAATCTCGTAACAACGCGAATCGCGCTGCCAAGCTGCGTGAAAGCAGTCGTGGAGAACCGAAGCCCGAATCATTCAGGCCTTCTGTCCTCGCTTCTGCGGTTGCGGTTGCTTTGTTCGCGAACAACATTCCTGCGTATGCGCAGGATACCGGCAGCCGGACCAGCGACGGCGACGCTATGGAAGAAATCGTTGTTACCGGTGTACGCCGAAGCATCATGGACTCATTGGCAGCGAAACGAGATTCGGATGCCATCGTCGACGCAATCTCAGCCGAGGACGTTGGCAAGTTCCCGGACAAGAACCTTGCCGAGGCTCTGCAGCGAGTTCCCGGCGTAGTGATTAACCGCGAATTTGGCGAAGGTGAACGCGTCAATATTCGCGGCACGGCACCGAATCTGACCCGTACCCTGCTAAATGGCCATGCACTGGCAACGGCGGACTGGTTCATTCTCGACCAGCTCAACACGACTCGCAGCTTCAATTACCTGATGTTGCCAAGCGACATAATTGGTCAGGTGAAAGTCTACAAGAGTCCGCAAGCGAATCTCGAAGAGGGCGGAATTGGCGGTACGGTTGATGTCATTACCCGCAAACCTTTTGATCATGATGATTTCGCGGCCGTGCTCAACCTCCAGGTCGCACATACGGAGCTCGCAAGCGAGACGGACCCGAATTTGTCAGCGCTCGTTAGCTGGAAAAACGCCGACGAAACCTTCGGAATCATGGGAGCCGTGGTTCGACAGGAACGTAACATTCGCCGCGATGGTGTCGAAGTTCTCGGCTACTTCACAGCGGATGCCGATCCGGGTCCTGGTACCCAGGATGTGCTTGTACCGGCACTGATCGGCTCGGCACTGTTCGAGCAAGAACGCGTTCGTACTGGTGGCAATTTCAGCGTTCAATACCGCCCCAGTGACACCGTTGAATTCAATTTGACCGGCCTGTACTCCGAGTTCGAGGCAGACAATATCAACCAGAACTTTCTGACCTGGGGTGTTCGGGCTATCGGAAATGGTGGCACGCTCACTAATACGACGATCGTTGATGGCACCGCCGTCGCGGGAACGATCGAGTCGTTAGCTGGCGGAACTGCGGATTTTGGTGTCGTTTACGATGCCATTCAGCGCCAGGCGACAGCGAATACATCGAATATCGACCTGGATACCGACGTCCAGTTCAACGACGACTGGAGCGCCTCATTCCGAGTGGGCTACACCGAAGCCGAAGGCAATACCGATGCGCAACCCTTCGTTGAGTTTGGTGCGCCGGCGTCGTTTGACTACGACTTGCGTGGTCCCACACCGCAGGTGTCCTTCAACAACATTGACCCGGACGACCCGAATGACCTGATCTTCATTTTCAGCTCCTTGCACCAGATCCTGAACGATGACTCGGAAACATATGCCTACGCGGATGCTACTCGCGAGTTGGATGGCAATGGCCTGTTTGATTCGATTGAATTTGGCGTCAAGTATACGAACCATGATCGAGACCTGGTCTTCAACGCCACGACATATGGCGGGTTTCATGTGCCAATAAATACGACACCGAGCAGCGCCTTCGCCGGTCCTTTGACCCCCGGCGACTTCCTTTCCGGAATTGGCGGGCCCGGCACGCTGGATTCTTACTGGCAGATCGATCAGGACGCGACCAGTGAGCTGTTGTTCAACAATCTCGCCAATACCAGCCGAATTCTTTATCCGCAGCAGAGTTTCTCGGTAGAAGAGGACACCATCGGCGGATACCTGATGGCCAATATTTCGAAAGACCAGTGGCGCGGAAACATTGGCATTCGAATTGTCGAGACCGATCAAACGTCAACTGGCAACGTGAGCAGCCCCCAAGGCCAGGTACAAAACGCGTTCGGCGCCTATGATCCTGTCTCGGTCAATCGCAGCTACACGGACGTGCTGCCCAGCCTGAATCTCGTTTATGAAGCAAGGGACGACCTGCTGTACCGGTTCTCGATATCCCGTGTTGTGACACGACCGGACTTTACCGACATAACACCGCGCGCGAGCCTCAATCCCGGTGCGCTGACCGGTAACAGCGGTAATCCCGACCTGGATCCGTTCCGCGCAAATCAGGCCGACTTTTCAGTCGAATGGTATCCGTCGAATCAGTCAGTGTTGGCGGCCGCAGTCTTCTACAAGGACATTGAGTCCTTTATTACCGACAATCCGGTTGACAGGGTCCTGAGTATTCAGGCCGCTACTCCTCCGAATGCAGCATGTACACCCGCGGGAGTCAACCTGTTCGATTGCCCGTTCACGATCAACGAGCGCTCAAACGGCGGCGGCGGTAGTTCGTTTGGCGTGGAACTTGCCGGAACATGGACGTGGGACAATGGTTTCGGAGTTCAGGGCAACTACACCTATGTTGATGCGGAAGCTGACAATGGAGATCCATTGCCAGGTGCTTCGGAGAACCAGTTTAATGTCAGCGGCTTCTATGAACTCGATTCATTCAGCGCCCGCTTGTCATACACGTATCGATCGGACTTCTTCGTTACATTTGATCGTTCCACTCAGCTTGATCAAGCGGCGCTCGAGTCGCTCGATGCGTCGTTCCAGTATCATCTGACGGACCAGATCACGTTTAGCTTCGATGCGATCAATCTGACTGAAGAGACGATCGAGCAGTTTGCGGGTAGCAGCATCCGACCACGAGCAATCTATGACAACGGTCGAATTTTCTTCGCTGGCGTAAGGCTGCAGTACTAGAATCTGGAGAAAATGGCGATACTCCCCCGTCGCCGATTGAGCGGCCGCAACCAGCTTTGCGGTCGCTCTCTTTCTCCTGGTTATCCGTGGTCGTAGCCGTGAGCTTTCAGAAGCGGCCGCACCGTCTCGGCGAAGGACCGCAATTGCGTTCGGTAATGAACATGGCGGCCGACTGCTCTCGCGCTTACGGCTTCTGAGACGGTCGCATAACTCGGCGTCGGTGCATAGCGCTTCGTTTCGTGAAAATTGATGCAAGCATCCTCGAAAGGCAGTCCCGCGGCATCCAACAGCCGTTGAGTCTCATTCTTCTGGTCCCGAACAAAGGTCTCGTATTGCACAACTATCTCGTTGGTTGGCATTTGCTCACGGTAATGACCATGCAGCTCGTGCACCGCTAACAAGTGATGAGCGATGTCCTCGATCCGGTAGGCACAGTTAAAGCCATGATTCAGCTTGTTGGCGAACATGGACACGCAGACATCAAGAGGGTTTCTGACGATGTGTATGATCGGCGCCTTCGGAAAGGCCATGCGAAGTACCGGGATGTAAACTTCGTTGAACGGCATCTTGTCGGTGAAGTAGCCTTCCGACCTCCGCAGCAGACCGCGTTCCTCGGCGTGCGCCAGGTAAAAATCACGAAAAAGAGTGGCAACGTGGCGCTTATCGCCAAAAAACGTTTGCCGGAGGTTATCCGGGAACGTCGCGCCTGGAATTACCACCTCCGAGAACGCACGCAAATCGGCGAGAAACGGCAGTTCTCCACCTGGCTCGACCGAGGAATGGGATATCAGCATCTGCTCGAGCATCGTTGTGCCGGATCTCGGGCTGCCAACAATAAATATCGGTTGTGGCGTGCCGCGGCGGACATCCGCAACGGGCAGTTGCGAGATCGTTGCGCCAACGAAAAAGCGTTTGAGCTTGCCAAAAAAATCCTCTACGGCCGCGGGATTGTAGTTGACCGCCGGCGTGTGCTCTCTGAACCATCGATTTGCCGCCTCGAAATCGGCCCACGCGCGGTCGTAATCTTCCAGCCGGTCGTAAAGACGACCGCGTTCCAACAGCGCATCGCCGCCGATGTTGCTGTTGCCACCGAGAATCCGCATGGCGTATTCAGTCTTTCCGGTACGCGCGTCGAAACTCGCGCGCAACAAATCGACATCGGCAGCCGCGGTGGATTCGACCTTACGAAGCAGGCGCTCAGCCCGATCAAGATCACCGCAAAGTTCGAAGAGCTTCGACCAGTAAGCTGCGATGCGAACGTTTTCCGGCGCAAGCTTGTGGGCCGCCGCGTAGTGCTCGTGTGCCTCATCGGTCAAACCCTGCTGAGTAAGGTTCAGCGCAAGATCAGCGTGGGCGGCAGCGTGTTCCGGATTCAGGCTCAGCGCCTGACGCATATGGTATTCACCGGCAGACAGTTCGTTTCGCTCCGACATCAGTCTGCCAATAAGCAAGTGCGCGTCGAGGTTCTCCCAATTGACGGTGAGTGCTTTTCGCAGCAAAACGTCGGCTTGTTGAAAATGCCCGGCGCAAAAGTAAATGTCAGCAAGTGCGTTAAGTGCCCAGTCAGTCGACGGTTCGATCTTCAGTATCGTCGAAAGTGCCTTCGCAGCATTGGTGGTGTCGTGAAGTTGCAGGTAGGCTTGTGCACAAATGGTCAGGGCCGCGCTGTTTTCCGGTTCACGACGCAACAACCTCGACGCGTCAGTGATAGCCGTAGCGAGGTTTCCACTTTCAAGCGCCCGCCGCGCCGAGTCTATCAAGGTGCTCATGGTGCTTACTATAAACAACAATTCGAGGCTTGTCTGAATGAGCAATATTTGGCGTAGGTTCGCCGTTTTAGCCTGCATGGCAATAGCGGTAGTGAGTTGTCATCCCGATTCGGCAACAGACCCCGCTGAAGTTTCCGTGGCAGTGAATGAAGGAAACGACATTGAAGTGATTGCCTACTTTCATGGCGATACATCCGACATTCGCAAATACGAGCTCGGCGATCTGACGCAAATCATTTACAGCTTCCTGCATCTTGACGGCAACAGGCTTTCTATCGGTACGGCGCGACAACGAACGGACATCCGCAACCTGGTGTCGCTCAAGGAGGAGTACCCGGCGCTCAAAGTGCTGGTAGCGCTGGGTGGTTGGGGCGGCTGCGAAACCTGCTCTGATGTTTTTTCGACAGATGAAGGTCGAGCGGCCTTCGCTAATTCCACGCTGGAATTGCTGACCGAATACGAACTCGACGGGCTGGATCTGGATTGGGAGTATCCGGCTATAGAGGGATATCCGGGCCACGCTTTCACGGCCGAGGACAAGCAGAATCTTACCGCGCTGATCAGGTTACTACGCGAAGTGCTCGGTGATGGATACGAACTCAGTTTTGCTGCCGGAGCGTCAGGCAGATTTATGCAAAACTCAGTGGAATGGCTTGCAGTCATGCCACTAGTCGATCGCGTCAATCTGATGACGTACGACTACGTGAGCGGAGATAGCGAAGTCACGGGCCACCATACGCCGTTATTTCCCACACGCATGCAGTCGGCATCGGCCGACTCAACAGTCGATTTCCTTCTTGATATCGGTATCGAGCCGGAGAAGATTGTCATCGGCGCTGCCTTCTATGCGCGCGTCTGGGAGGCCGTTGAGGCGGTAGATGGCAACCCTCTGAATCGTCCGGGATCATTCAAGGAGTTTGTCGCGTACCGTGACCAGTCGGAGTATTTTGCCGACCAATGCGCAATTCAATGGGACGCCGGGGCACAGGCACCTTATTGCTATGGTCCGAGCTCGGGGATATTCGGCACCTTCGACGACAAGCGCTCCGTCGCCGCAAAAACGCAATATGTCCTGGACAAGAAGCTCGGAGGCATCATGTTCTGGGAGCTCACCCAGGACACATATCAAGACGGTCTGTTGTCGGCTATTGCCGCAGCTCGCACAGGCGCAGAAATCGAGTTATGAACGTCTTTAAGCCATTGACGGAAGGCAGTTCGCGACGTCAGGCCGGGGTGATACCGGCACCCCTGAAAGTCGAAGCGGGGGAGGGGTCGTTTCGTCTCCGGCCTGATACTCGCATTATTGTGTGTGACGAGTCGTTGCGTGTGGTCGCGGTCAATCTTGCTGGGTTCCTTTCACGGGCAACAGGATACGAAATGAAGGTCGTTGCCGGCGGTGCGCCAACGCAGCACGCCATAATCCTGCGATGTGCGGAGCGGGAAACCCCGGACGAGGCCTACGACCTTTTGGTATCGTCAGAACAAGTCGTCATTTCCAGCACGTCCGTATCAGGTGCGTTTTATGCGACGCAGACGCTACGACAGTTACTGCCAACGGCAATCGAGGCACGAGAACCGGTTACCGGCGTGGATTGGGTTGTCAGTGGCGTTCGAATCAGCGATGCGCCCGAGTACGCCTACCGCGGAATGCACCTCGATGTGAGCAGGCATTTCTTTCCAGTGTCATTTGTGAAGCAATTTATAGACTGGATGGCGCTGCACAAACTCAACTTCTTTCACTGGCACCTGACGGACGATCAGGGCTGGCGAATCGAAATTAAGAAGTATCCGCGTCTGACCAGCGTAGGTGCGTGGCGAAGCGGAACCGTCATGGGGCACACGCTCGGAAGGGACGCACAAGTAGATGGAGTGAGGCACGGTGGCTGCTACACGCAGGACGAGATCAGGGACGTCGTCCGATATGCACAAGATCGCTGTATCACGATCATCCCCGAAATCGACATGCCCGGCCACAGCTCGGCATTGCTCGCCTCATATCCCGAGTATGGCTGTCGCGATGGTGAATACGAGGTTGCCACACATTTCGGCATTTTCCAGGACGTGCTTTGTCCCTCCGAATCGACTTTCACCATGTTGAAAGACATCCTGACCGAAGTCGCGAGTCTGTTTCCGGGTCCGTACATTCATATTGGCGGAGACGAGGCCCTTACGACTCAGTGGGAACATAATGCGACGTGTAAGGAGGTAATGGCGGAGCAGGGTCTCGCCGACGTGCAGGAACTGCAGCAGTATTTCGTGGCAAGACTGGACCGCATTGTACGGAGTATCGACAGGCGAACGATCGCCTGGGACGACATTCTTGAGGGGTCCCGGCAGAGTAAGATGACAGTTGTAGCCTGGCGCGGTGAGCAACGTGCTATCGATGCAGCGCGAGAAGGGCACGACGTCATAGTATCGCCGAGTGCCTATTACTTCGATTTCTTCCAGTCAGACGCGGTTGATGAACCGCTGGCCATCCATGGCCTCAATTGGCTCAAAGATATCTATGAGTATGATTTCATGCCGGAAGCGCTCGAGGCGAGGCACCGCAAGAACATCCTCGGAGCGCAGGCTGCGCTCTGGACTGAGTACATGGCAACCGAAGCAGCGGCGGAATATATGCTGCTGCCACGAATGTGCGCCTTTGCGGAGCAGGTTTGGAGCCGTTCGTCAGAACGCTCCTGGAAAAACTTCGTGCAACGACTGCGCGGGCACTACCGCCGCCTGGATAGTATGGGCGTACGTGCCTCGCGCAGTGTGTACAACGTTAGAACAATTACGTCGTTGTTACCCGATAACTCACTGCAGGTGGTGCTTCGGTCCGATGGAGACAATCACTCCATTCGCTACACGCTTGACGGATCTGCACCGTCGTTGGATTCGCCTCTTTACGAGGGGCCGCTGGTCCTTTCGGAGTCGGTTACGTTGCGGACGTCTGCCGAAGACCGTACCGACGGCGCATTGTATGGCGACTCCCGATTACGCTTCGTGAAACACAAAGCGCTGGGTTGTCCCGTTACCTTCGCCCACAAGCCGGAAGGCAGTTGGGAGGGTGACCCGGCTAAGGTCATCGTGGATGGGATATCCATGATAGACGGTTTCTTCCTGCACAAGGATTGGGCGGGTTTCCACGGGGAAGATCTGGACACCACCATCGATTTCGGCGTAACGACGCGAATCGGTGAGGTGTCGGTGGGATTCGCGGCCGAACGTCATCGACGGCTGTATCCGCCGACAGCCATGCACGTCTATGTCTCGCTTGATAAGCACGAATGGCGTCGGGTCGCAGCATTGGACGGTATCGAGGTGGATACAAGGCAACGCGAACTGAGCGTTACGTTCGAGCGCACCAGCGTTCGGTTTGTTCGTGTTGTTTGTGAGAACAACGCTCGCGTATACAGTCACGAAAGCAGGAGCATGGAAGCTGTTTCTCTGTATATCGACGAAATTGTCGTTCTCTGATTCGGAGGCGGCCGACGCTCTTACAAAGTTAACGGTGGTCGATAGAGTTGCGTCATAATAGATGCTTGAAACGAACAGGATTTTAATCGATGCCAACGATAAAGGACGTGGCGAAGCTTGCGAGAGTTTCATTCAAGACGGTTTCTAGGGTCATCAATGACGTCGATAACGTAAACCCGGAACTGTCTGCGAGAGTGCGCGCGGCAATCGATGAGCTCGGATACCAGCCGAACTTGTCAGCCAGGCAATTGCGCGGCAGGCCCACATCGATTGCGTTCATTTACGACAACCCGAACAGTCACTACATCATAGAATTGCAAAAGGGGATACTGGCCGAGTGTCGAAAGCGCGGGTACGAACTGGTTATCCATCCGTGCGATTCACGGGCAAGCGACATACTCGAGGAATTGTCGCAGCTGGTACGGCGGGTCAATATCGGCGGGCTTGTGTTGACGCCGCCATTGTCCGAGATGAGGCCCGTAGTCGAGTCGCTTCTGAAGAACAAGCTGCGGTTCGTAAGGATAATCTCCGGATGTGAACCGCCCGATGCGCTGTCACCGTGTGTATTCGTTGATGATCGTCGCGCTGCCCTCGAGATAACGCAACACCTGATTGACAATGGTCACGAGCGCATTGCGTTCCTGGGCGGTGATCCAGAGCACAAGTCGACCGGTGAAAGGCTTGCAGGGTACCACGCAGCTTTGGAAGATAGCGGAATTCGGATCGATCCCGCACTCATCGTGGACGGCTCTTACTCATTCGAGTCTGGGGTTGAGCGAACCAGGCAATTGCTCGAGTTGCCTCAAAGACCGACCGCGATATTCGCCTGTAACGACGAAATCGCAGCGGGTACACTTTTTGCGGCACGCATGTACGATGTTGATGTGCCAGGCGAACTCTCCATTGCGGGATTCGAGGACAGTCCTTTCTCTCGTCAGACCTGGCCCAACGTGACGACGGCCCACCAGTCGAACGAAGAGCTGGGTCGGGTCGCGGCCAGCGTCCTGATTGATGAAATCGACAGGCTTCGGGATAAGAAAAACGATGCGCCATCAGCTCCCGAGGCGGTTGGTTTCAGTCCGGAACTGGTCATTCGCGACTCGACCGGGCCGGTCAACGAAGGGCACTGAAACCGCACAAACCGGCTTGCACTGGTTGGGATAATGGATCTGACGCCTAGACGTTGGCGGCGGGATCGCCGCCGTCCTTCCCCTCGCCCTGGGTCTCTGTAGACCCGAAATAGTCGGTTTCTGGGCCAGACAGTGGATTAAGACAACGTTGTCTTATAGAATATGCCTCACTGAATGACCACGGAGCGCATGGGCTTGAGCGTCGATGGCTATTACCTTGGAGTTGACGGCGGCGGCAGCAAATGCCGTGCCACGCTGAGCACACTGAATGGCGAACTGCTCGGCCATGGAATGGGTGGGCCCGCGAATCCGTTTCAGAGCATCAGTCGAGCGATAGAATCCATAGAGACGGCGACGGCCCAGGCAATTGCGAATTGCGGACTTGATCCGATTGAAGTTTCGAGAATTTATGCCGGTATCGGCCTGGCCGGTGTGAATCTGCCGATCTTCTACAATGCGGTCTGTGAATGGCAGCATCCATATCGGGAAATGTTCCTGACAACGGACCTTGAGATTGCCTGTATCGGCGCCCACGACGGCAACGACGGCGCCGTGATCGTGGCTGGAACCGGATCCTGCGGTTACGCAATGGTGAACGGCAAGAGCACAATGTGTGGCGCGCACGGATTTCCGTTCGGTGACAAGGGAAGTGGTGCGTGGATGGGGCTCGAGGCGATCAAAGCGGTGCTACTCGCTGCGGATGACCTTGGGCCGAAGACATCGCTCACGGAAAAGATCACCGGTCAGCTCGATGCGAACGGAGTCTCAATTGTGGAGAAAATGGCAGGCGGTGGGTCAAGACGGTTTGCGGAGTTGGCGCCTGCCGTTATCGATGCGGCAGAGGCCGGCGATACTGTTGCGACCGGCATCGTCGAAAGCGGCGCCCAGTACCTAAGCGAGGTAGCCAGGAAACTCTGGCTGAACAATCCACCGAGGATGTCTTTGCTCGGAGGACTGCGCGACAGGATTTTGCCTTGGATGGATGCGAGCGTTGTCGCTTGCTTGTCGCCACCCGTGCACGAGCCTGACGTCGGTGCCGTACTGTTCGCGCACCGCGAGCTCAACAAGGCGGCGAACAGATCAACAGACGTTGCTCGATTGCAGGTTGGGTAGGCTGGCATGACGGCGCAAGCGCACAATCCAGAAACTTCGACCGCGAGCTGACGTGGAAGCAAGTACCGTACTGACCGGGTTGGATTGGGCAATTGTCGGATCGTTACTGGTGTTTTCCCTGGCTGTCGGTTATCTCGTCAAGGACGAAGCGGCTGAGGGGGGCGTCGAAGGTTTCTTCGTCGCTGGACGCAAGATGCGCTGGTATTTCCTCGGAACTTCAATTGTCGCGACGACGTTCGCCTCTGACACACCGCTGGCAATTACGGGTTGGGTAGCCCAGTACGGTATTGCCGGCAACTGGTTCTGGTGGGGCAGCGCAATAAGCAGCGTGGCGATGACGGTGTTCTTTGCACGCAAGTGGCGCAACTCAGGCGTGGTTACCGATGCGGAAATCGCCGAACTACGCTACGGAGGGGGTGCCGCGGCGGTACTGCGAGGCGTAAAGGCGTTTATCAATTGCGCCTTTGTCAACTTCATTATCCTGGGTTGGGTTTTTGCCGGCATGGCGAAGATATCCGAGCCGTTCATGGATTGGCAAGCACTGCTTGGCCTGAGGATCTATGGGGCGGTTGAAGCAATCTACCCGTCATTTCTGATTTTCCACAGCCTGGATAACACCATCACGATCTGGATACTCATGTTGGTCACACTAGGCTACTCAGCGCTTGGCGGACTACGCGCTGTGATCATTACTGACCTGGTGCAATTTGCGTTGGCTATGGGTATGTCCATCGTGCTGAGCTGGTTTGCCGTACGCCACATCGGCGGCCTCGACGTGATGTGGGCGCAATTGGCGGAGTTGTACCCGAAAGGTGGCGAGGCGGCCAGCACAACCGGCGAAGTGTTCCTGAACCATGAACAGGTAGCGTCGTTCGTTCCGTCGTTTGAAGTGGGTGGAGTCGGCTCGCTGGGAATTCCATTTTCCGCTTTTGTACTGACCCTGGGATTCTTGTGGTGGACCAATGGCAATGTGGATGGGTCCGGGTACATTGCACAGCGACTTTATACAGCCCGGGACGGTGGCGAGGCGGAGAAAGGCGCGCTCTGGTATTCGGTAGCCAATTTCATGCTGCGGTCGTGGCCCTGGGTTATAGCCGGCGTCGCCGCATTGGTCTTATATCCACGGGCAGACGTCAACAACCTGGCGGAAGAGTTCACAGAGTGCCTGCATACGCCGGCCGCCTGCACTGTGGAAATGAAACAGTGCATGGACAATCGCTATAACTGTCCGATCAAAGGCTATTCACTGCTCTACCTGACAGAAGTCGATGGTGACTCGGAAGATGATCTTGCGGCCGGCGGCGATCGTGTGCAGGTATTTCGCGAGGATCGTGAACGAGGCTATCCGACGCTCGTACGTGACGTATTGCCGGCCGGCCTGATCGGTCTGGCACTGGCTTCATTGATGGCCGCGTTCATGTCCACGATATCGACCCACATAAACTGGGGCGCATCCTATGTCGCGAACGATTTCTACTACCGATTTGTCAATCCACGGGCGAGCGACAAATCGTTGACCCGGGTGAGTCGCGTGGCAACAGGCGTGATAGCGATACTCAGTATCTATATCTCGACTTTTATCGACAACATCGGCGCGATGTGGGAGCTATGGGCCGGGCTAATGGCTGGGTTAGGCCTGCCACATCTGCTGCGCTGGTTATGGTGGCGCGCAAATGCCTGGACGGAAATTTCGGGTATGCTCGTCGGGTTCTCTCTGGCACTGATCAATTTCCTGGTTGGCCGGATGGCAGGGTTTCCGGAAGGCCAGATGTCCGTATTCCCCGGGTCGATGGCATCGCACGCTATACATGTGATTTGTTGGATATCCCTGATCGCTGGCTCTGTCGCGATTCTCGTGACGTGGATGACGAAGCCTGTGGATGAGGCGCAGCTTCGTAAATTCGCCGAGAAAGTGAACCCCATGGGTTTCTGGAAAGGCCACAACAAAGGCTTCGCCTCAGAGCGGAGTCTCGCAAGATCTGTCTTCTATTGGCTGCTTGGTACCACGGCGATATATGCCTCGATGTTTGGCGTTGGCTACATGCTTCGGCTCCAGTATGCAATCGGCCTGGGACTGCTGACCTTCGGCGTGGTTTCGCTGGTCTACATGGTTCGCGGCATGAGCGAGGTCGACCGTCGGCGCCCGATGTCATAAGAGTGCAAATCAACGGGCTGCGGCAGAACTGATTACCTATTGGAGTTTCTGGTTCTCTCGCTCGATATGTTTGAAAAACTCCGGGTCGTCCAGGGCGGCGGCCGCAGCCTGATCAACAATTATCGTTGTGGCCGGATGAAGCTGCAGCGCGGACGCGGGGCAGTTTGCGCTGATCGGACCCTCGATCGTGTTTCTCACCGCAGCTGCTTTCGATTCGCCGGTCGCGAGCAGAACCACGTTCTTCGCATCCAGAATCGTGCCGATTCCCATCGTGATAGAGAGATGTGGCTGGTACTCGTCTTTCCCGAAAAAGCGAGCATTGTCAGCAATCGTGCGCGCTGTAAGGGTCTTGACGCGAGTCCTCGAACCCAGACTCGACGATGGTTCGTTGAAACCGATGTGGCCGTTGTACCCGATTCCCAGCAACTGCACGTCAATTCCGCCGGCCTCGGCGATCTTGCTTTCATATTCGCGTGCCGCTGCCCGCGGGTCCGCCGTCGTGCCGTCCGGGACAAACGTATTTGCGAGGTCGATGTCGATATGATCGAACAGATTCCGATTCATGAAGTAACGGTAACTCTGCGGGTGATCCCCGGATAAACCAAGATATTCATCCAGATTGAACGTTGTCACCTCGCGAAACGACACTTTACCGCGCTCGTACAGTTCAATCAGGATTCGATACAGTATGAGCGGTGACGAGCCGGTCGCCAGTCCGAGCACCGATTGCGGATTGTCGGCGAGTTGTTGTTTGAATATCTTTGCACCGTAGCCCGCAACCTGCTCCGCGTTGTCAAGAATGATGACTTTCATGTCTAGTCAGTTTCCCTCAATGCGCTTGCCGCTCGCCGCCAACCCAGGTGTTCGTTACTTCGAAGCTCTCGCTAAGATGAACAAGGTCAGCACGAAAACCGGATGCGATGCGACCGCGGCGTTGCGATTCACCGATAAACTGAGAAGGGTAAAGCGATGCCATGCGAAGGCATTCATCGAGTGCTACGCCAATCGACTGGTGCATCGTACGAACGGCGTCGACCATCAAGATCGCGCTACCGGCCAGACGCCCCTCGTCATTGACCAGGCGACCGTTGCTTTCGTGTATCGTCTCTCCATAGAGTTCGAACGACTTGGAGGAAGACCCTGCCGTCGCCATGGAGTCGGTCACGAGGTACAGTTTACCTCTCGGCTTCGCGCGCAACGCCACTAACACAGTTGCCGGATGTACGTGATACCCGTCAATAATGATGCCGCACCAACTGTCTGAATCTGAAAGTGCGGCTCCGACAACGCCTGGCTCGCGGCTGCCCAGCGGGCTCATGGCGTTAAACAGATGGGTAAAACCCCGCATACCTTCGCTGATGGCGTTCATCGTCTGCTGGTAGCTTGCACCGCTGTGCCCACCACATACAATGATGCCGGCATCGCTCAAAACGCGGATTTGCCCAGGCGCGGTATGCTCCGGAGCGACTGTTAGCATGACACGGCAGTTCGCTGCCGCCGAATCTAGCCAGTCGACGTCCTCGTCAGTCATGGCGCGGACGTAATTCTCACGATGTGCGCCCCGACGCATTTCGTCGAGGAATGGTCCCTCGAAATGCACTCCCAGGACGCCGTCCAGACCTTGTTCGATGGCACCTCGCACCGCATTCAGAGCCTGCTGCTGAGTGGCCGGCGAATCGCTAATGAGAGTCGGCAAGAGCGCTGTCGTACCGCCCCGTCGGTGGGCGGCCAACAGCAATTCAAGGCTTCCCACGGTCGGCGCGTTATTAAATAACACGCCGCCGCCGCCATTGACCTGGAGGTCAACGAACCCCGGCGCAAGCACGCCGCCAGTCAGTGGGATCCGTGGTATTTCGCTGTCAACTTCGTTTACCGGGCAGACGCATTCAATCCGCCCGGCGGACAGCACAACCGCATGGTCGTCGAGAAAGTCGGCTCCGGTGAATACCCGAGCGCCTGTCAGGGCTTGTGGTCGCACAGCGATTGGCGGTCCTTCGATCACGACAAAGACAACGTTGTCTCGACAATAATGACGGCAAATCGAACTCGTGTAAAGATGTTTGAGGAATCCATGCCAGGACAGGCGAATACTCAATTTGACGAACAGAGTCGGAAGTCCGGCTACGATCCAGAGAATGTTCTCTTAAGAATTATTGGCCGCTTTCCGGATCAATCTACTCTGATGGCAGGCGGGGCACCGGGGATTCACACGCCGGCCGTACCTTTTGCTGCCGCAGCGCGTGCAGGAAGAACGTCAGCCACGGTTGCCAGTCAGGCGTTTCTGTTTCAGGCCATCCGGGTGGGTCAATTTTCCGTGCAAATCCCGGGTCAATATTGGCTGCAAATCGACAAGGGGTCGAACCGAAGTTTCAAATCGACAAGGGGTCGAACCGAAGTTTCCGACATATTCGGTTCCACCCCAGTTTCTTCCTGATTCTTTCCAGAAAGGCCCCCCAACGAGACCTCTCTTACTCGTGCCTCCAATTCAGTAACACCCGACAAAACGTGACTGCCAGAGCAAGGTAGAGCACGTTCCAGATGCCTGGCCAAGCAGGCCTGCGGTGGAGAACACGCCGCCAAGATCTATCGAGGCGACTAATGCGCCAAGAACGCTGATCCGACAACGAATGCCTGGAACCTTGGCAGGATTTCGTCGGCGCTTGTCAGACCCTCCGGACTGCCTTCGATCGTGATCCCGCGCGACCAGTAAGCGGCAGATGTTAATTCCTGAGGGCACGACACTCCGCCTCACGGCCGCGAATCACGCGCTCACCCGTCATTGGCCCCTTTGTCTCAGTGACGATCGTATTCTGGCCTTCCTGGTGATCATCGGTGTAGAAATACACGACGACCCAATCATCTGTCCGCCCGAGCTCGTGTGCCCTGGCCGTGTTGGAGAATAATGCCGTGAAGTGCCATTTCCCGCGGTCGGTATGCAGGATGGGCAACCATGCGAGTCCTTCGGGATTGAAACGCTTCGGCGCGATCTTCGGCAACTTTCCGGCAGCAGAGCTTTGCCGATACTCCTGATCGACATCAAGCAGCATTTCAGCCGGAGGCGATATTTGCGGCGGTTGCCGCGGGCTGCGACTACGACCGAGCAAGGCGGCGAGGCCCGACTGGATTGCTGCCGCACGCCGGACGCCAACTCCGGGAACCGCGGTAAGCCGACCGTCGTATGCAGCAACCTCCAGTGCTTCGAGCGTATCAACATGTAATGCGTCGTGAATGGCGTGCGCGAGCTTCGGCCCTATTCCCGGCACCGTCCTGAACAGGTTTTCCGGCGGCGTCTCACCGCGAAGACGGTCGAGCTGCGATAATCGCCCCGTTCTGGCGATTTCATCGATGGACGCGGCCAGGCCCCGACCAATCGCGGGAAGGGCGATCAATCCGGCGACGCCGTCGTCACGCAGAATGTCGCGAGCATCAACTTCCAGAGACTCAAGCGTCTGAGCTGCCCGAACGTAGGCGTTGACACGAAAAGGATTTGCCGCCTGTTGCCGCAGCACCTCCGCACATTTGCGGAGAATTCCGGCAGCTTCCAAATTAAAACGTGAGCTATTCATGGGGTCACGCCGCCTCAGGAAAGCGGACGGCTTCGACGTCTGCGACAGTAATCCTTCGCCGTTGCTGCTCGTGGAGGCGCGTCACCAGGGAAATGCAGATCTTCTGAATCAGGTACGGCTTGCCGCCGGTGAGCGAGATGATCCTCTCGACGACACCTTCGTCCAGTTTGAACATGCTGCCGATCGGGCGCTCTATGAGCTCCTGTGCCTCCCGAGGTCCGAACGGTTTGACCTCGATTTCCTCGAAGAAGTTGTACCAGGGGCTTCCTTCCCGCTCCCACTGCTTCTTGATTTCGACGCCAGAGACAACCGCCACGAGGCTCTCCGCAAAACTCTTCATAAAGAGGCTGCGAAGCCTCTGATTGACTCGGGGGTCGTAGTCATTCAGTTCATCGACTTCGTCTATCAGCAGTACCAGCCTGACTTTTTTCAGGGTTCGTTCTTCGAGCGTCTTTAGAACGGCGCGAACGTCGCGCAGGAAGTCTCGATAGGAATACTCGCCGGACGTGTCGAAGCCAGGCCGCAGGTCACCTAGGATCGGCGCCAGTTCCTGAAAAATGTCTTCGGCGATGGTCTGGAAGAAATGCGTCTCCGGCGTGCCTTGCAGGTCGACAAAGACGGGGTGAAACTCGTATAGCGGATCGTCGAGCGCGCGTAACCGTTTCTTGAGCTGATGCTGAATCGAGGTCTTGCCGATGCGCCGTTCGCCGTACAGGAGCAGGCTGTTGTTGTGAATCGTTTGCAGGATGCGGTCGACCAACTCGCGTCTGCCAAAAAACATATCCTCTTCAATGACAGGTGCGCCTGCTACGTATGGATTGAATCGGCGCTTGCGCAGTTGCTGCCCACGCCGGTAGCGCCGCCACAGGAACAAGGCAGCCAGTGCTGCAACGGCGCCGCTTGCGAGCGCATAGAACCAAGGCGCCCGAAAGAACGGGCGAGCGTACATCACGGCGTATTCACTGCCTGAACTCAGGTTTTCGGCGTCTGTCGCTTCGAGCCTGAAGACTGAGCGG
>JAOUNK010000169.1 GCA_029881015.1 Gammaproteobacteria bacterium
TCAAACACGTTCCGCGTCCGGGTAAACCTGCCAGACGGTGCGGCAACCCTGTACCCGGGTATGTTCATCAAGGTTGGTTTCGTCGTCGGTGAGACGAAGCGACTGCTCGTTCCTGTCGACGCCGTCGTACGGCGCAGTGAGCTCAGCGCGGTGTACGTCGTCGACGGTGACACCGTCTCCCTGCGACAAGTCCGCCTGGGTCGCCGCTATGGCGACTCGATCGAGATTCTCGCCGGTCTCACAGAAGGCGAGGTGGTGGCGACCGACCCGGTCCGCGCCGGGATCTGGCTCAAAGAGCAGGCGATCGAACAATGACGCCAGGGAAGAAACTCGGTTTTTCCGGCACGCTCGCGCAACGCTTCCAGAACTCGAAGATTACGCCGTTGCTTGCGCTGACAGGCCTGCTGATGGGCTTGTTCGCCATCGCGGTAACGCCGCGCGAGGAAGAACCGCAGATCAACGTCACGTTTGCGAATATCTTCGTACCGTTCCCGGGAGCGAGCCCGGTCGAGGTCGAAAACCTCGTGGCGATTCCGCTCGAGCAGGTCCTCTCCGAGATCGAGGGCGTCAAGCATACCTACTCGGTGTCCCGGCCCGGCATAGCCGTGTTGACCGTCCAGTACGAGGTCGGCGAAGAACGCACGGGTGCAATCGTTCGCCTCTACAACGCGGTTTACTCGAATGAAGACTGGCTGCCGCCGGGCAGCGGCGTCCTGCGCCCGCTCATCAAGCCCAAGGGCATCGATGACGTACCGACCGTGACGCTCACGCTGTGGACGGACGATGAAACGCGCGGGGCTCATGAACTGCAACGCGTGGCGCATGCTCTGGAGGCCGAGATCAAGCGCGTGCCGGGTACACGCGATGTCTACACGATCGGCGGGCCCGACAACGTCGTGCACGTGCAGCTCGATCCGCAGCGGCTCGCTGCCTACGGCTTGTCGCTCGACGCGCTGCGCTACGCCCTGCAGGCAAGCAACGCCGTCACCCACGCCGGTGCGGTCGTTGCCGACAACCAGCATATCCCGGTTACCGCGGGCACCTTCCTGGCCGACCGGGAGGATGTGGCAGAACTGGTGATCGGCGTTGTCGATGGTAAAGCCATACATCTTTCCGATGTCGCGACCGTCTCGGCCGGGCCCGACCAGCCCGAACAATACGTTCGTTATAACGACGCACCGGCTGTCACGATTGCCGTCGCCAAGAAACCGGGTACCAATGCGGCCCGGGTTTCCGAACAGGTCATCGAGCGTGTCGCATCGCTCGAAGGCATCGTTATTCCCGACGGTGTCGAGTACGCGATAACCCGCGACTATGGCAAGACAGCCGATGACAAGGCGAAGAAGCTGATCCAGAAACTCGCGTTTGCGACGATCTCCGTAATCCTCCTGATCTACCTAACCCTGGGCTGGCGCGAAGCCGTGGTTGTCGGCTCCGCGGTGATCGTCACGCTTACCCTGACCCTGTTCGCGTCGTGGGCCTGGGGCTTCACGATCAACCGTGTGTCGCTGTTCGCCCTGATTTTCTCAATCGGCATCCTCGTCGATGACGCGATTGTCGTCGTCGAAAATATTCACCGGCACATGGCGTTGGGCGGCAAGACGCTGCTGGAGGCTATTCCGCCGGCCGTCGACGAAGTCGGCGGTCCGACCATACTCGCGACCTTCACTGTTATTGCCGCTCTGCTGCCGATGGCGTTCGTCACGGGCCTCATGGGCCCATACATGAGCCCGATTCCAATCAATGCCAGCATCGGCATGCTGCTCTCTCTCGCCGTGGCGCTGGTGATAACGCCATGGGCGAGCCAGAAGTTATTACGCCAGGTGCATGACGAGCACAAGGAAGACAAGTCTGCCGCCTGGCTCGACAGTTTCTTCAGACGCGTTGTGGGGCCATTCCTGCGCGGTCGAGACGGGCGCAAGGCACGCCGCCTGCTGGGTGCAGGTGTCGTCGTCGCAATCCTGCTGGCCATGAGCCTGGTGGGCTTCAACCTGGTCGTGATGAAGATGCTGCCCTTCGACAACAAGTCGGAGTTCCAGGTGGTCCTGGACATGCCGGAAGGCACGACCGTCGAACAGACCGGGCGTGTACTCGACGAAATGGCGGCGTATATAGAGAGTATTCCGGAAGTGACCGACTACCAGGTCTACGCCGGGACATCGGCGCCTATTAATTTCAACGGCCTGGTTCGCCAGTACTACCTGCGGGAGGGCGCCAACATCGGCGACATCCAGGTCAATCTTGTGGGCAAGTCGGAACGCAAGCGCAAGAGTCATGAAATAGCGAGTGCAGCCCGACCGGCCCTGGATGCGATCGGCAGGCAATACGGTGGTTCGACAAAGATCGTCGAAGTGCCACCGGGTCCCCCGGTGCAGGCGCCGCTCGTCGCCGAGGTGTACGGACCTGACTACGCGGGCCAGCAGAGGGTCGCCAGGGAACTTCGCGCCGTGTTCGAGAGCACGGACGACATTGTCGACATCGACGACAGCATAGAAGCCACCGCACCGCGGCTCGTCGTTTCGGTCGACCGCAACAAGGCGGCACTGCTGGGCGTGTCGCAAGCCAGCGTGACGCAGGCGCTGCAGACGGCACTAAGCGGTGAAGACGTCGCGTACGTGCGCGACGGGCACCAGAAATATCCTCTCCCTGTGCGACTGGAACTCCCGGTCGCAGACAAGTCGGAGTTCGACAGCCTGTTGATGCTTCGCGTCGCCGGCCATGGTGGTTCTCTCGTCCCGCTTGCCGAGATCGTCGACGTCCACGACAGCGAGTGGGAGCAGACCATCTACCACAAGGACCTGCTGCCGGTCGTTTTTGTCACGGGCGACATGGCCGGCCGTTTTGACAGTCCGTTGTACGGCATGTTCGAGATGGTTGGCGACGTTGAGCTCAAGCAATACTTCATCTCCCAACCCGACAACCCGTACGACTACAGCGTGAAATGGGACGGTGAGTGGCAGATCACCTACGAGACATTTCGCGATATGGGTATCGCGTATTCGGTCGGCCTGATCCTGATCTACCTGCTGGTTGTCGGGCAGTTCCGGTCCTACGCCGTACCGCTGATCATCATGGCGCCGATTCCCCTGACCATCATCGGCGTCATGCCGGGGCATGCGTTGTTCGGTGCACAGTTCACGGCCACGTCCATGATCGGCATGATTGCGCTCGCGGGCATTATCGTCCGCAATTCAATCCTGCTCGTCGACTTCATCAACCAGGAAGTGGCCGCCGGCGTTGAGTTCCAGGAGGCGGTAATACGCGCCGGGGCGGTGCGCGCCAAACCCATTGCTCTGACGGCCCTGGCCGCCATGCTTGGTGCATTCTTCATACTCGATGATCCGATCTTCAACGGGCTTGCGGTGACCCTGATCTTCGGCATTCTCGTATCGACGGCACTGACGCTTGTTGTTATACCAGTACTTTACTATGCTTTTGCGTATTCCAGGGAGTCGCACACCGCTTGAAAGATTCGCTGATTGCACTGTCAAAGGACGCAATATTCAGCGTACGTGATCTGGCGCCGATCGTACTGGTTATTGCCGTATTTCAAGCGTTCGTTATCCGCCAACCCGTCGATGGACTATTGTCGCTGATATTTGGCGGCGTACTCGTCGTCGCCGGCCTCACGTGTTTTATCTTCGGGCTGCGCATTGCGCTGTTTCCGATCGGTGAGGGACTCGCGCATGCGCTGGCGAAAAAAGGCAGCGCATTCTGGCTGTTCACTTTTTCCTTCGTTCTCGGCTTTGGCACGACGATCGCCGAGCCATCACTGCTGGCCGTCGCCAATGAGGCGGCGAGCGTTGCGGTCGACGCCGGCGTGATCGAGAACACCGATGACGCAATCGCTGGATACGCACTCGGGCTGCGACTGATCGTCGCGCTCTCCGTTGGCGTGGCCCTGTTGCTTGGCGTATTGCGCATCATAACCAACTGGTCGTTGCCGTTGATGATCATCGCCGGCTACATCCTCGTCATCATCGTTACGACCATGGCGCCGCCAGAGATCGTCGGCGTCGCCTATGATTCCGGTGGCGTGACGACATCGACCGTCACGGTGCCGCTGGTAACAGCACTCGGCGTCGGCCTCGCGAGCTCCCTGAAAGGGCGCAATCCGATGACCGACGGTTTCGGCCTGATTGCCTTTGCCTCGCTGACACCCATTCTTTTCGTTTTGCTCTACGGAATCGTGACGCAATGGAGATGATCGTCGAGGCATTCATGTTCATCTTCGACAGCGCTACTGACGTTGCGCCGATCGTAATTTTCCTGTTCGCGTTCCAGGTCTTCGTGATTCGAGAACGCATCCCGAATTTGCGACAAATCCTGGTCGGCTTCGTTTTCGTTGTTGTGGGTCTCGGTTTGTTCCTCGTCGGGTTGGAAGAATCGTTGTTTCCGCTGGGGCGACTTATGGCGCAGCAGTTGACCGACCCCGAATTTATCGCGCAGGTGAGCGGACACATCGACCGGGCGCTGGTCTGGCAGGATTTCTACTGGGTGTACCTGTTTGCCGCGGCGCTGGGGTTCAGTACGACGTTGGCCGAGCCTGCGCTTATGGCGGTCGCCATCAAGGCCAATGCAGTGTCGGGCGGCGCAATTGGGGTGTGGGGCCTGCGCGTTGCCGTCGCAATTGGCGCCGGAACCGGCGTGGCGCTGGGGTGTTTTCGTATTATCACCGGGCTGCCGCTGCAGTATTTCATTGCCGCCGGTTATCTGGTGGTCATCGTCCAGACGGCATTGGCACCAAAGATGATTGTGCCACTGGCCTACGATTCGGGTGGTGTGACGACTTCCACGGTTACGGTACCGCTGATAGCAGCACTCGGGCTGGGACTGGCCGAGGCCGTCCCCGGCCGCAGCCCCTTACTCGACGGCTTCGGACTGGTGGCATTCGCCGCCTTGTTTCCGATAATCTCGGTGCTCGCTTACGGGCAACTGGCCGCCTTGCGGCAGCGAAGTGCCGAATCCTCAACAGAACTAGCAGAGGAAACTGATCATGCACTTTAAACTGATAGTGGCCTTCGTCGAAGACCAGAAAACCGAAGATATCATGCATGCGGCGCGCGAAGCGGGCGCGACCGGTTGCACCGTGATCAACAATGCACGGGGCGAGGGTATCAAGGAAAGCAAGACGTTTTTCGGGCTGACGCTGGCATCGCAGCGCGATGTCTTGTTGTTGCTTGTCGAGAAGCACCTGAGCCGGCACATTCTTGAACACATCGGCGAGGTTGGCGAGTTCGACGCCAAGCCGGGCACCGGCATAGCCGTGATGATTGATGTCGAGGATGCCGTCGGCGTCTTGCACCAGGCGGAAGAACTTAGCGAAATCGTGGAGGAAAACCTATGACCAGCGAGAATAATGGGCGTGTGCGGGATTGCATGAAGCCCGACGTTACGGAGGTTGACGGCCGGATGGACGTGCTGTCGGCGATGCGGGTCATGAAGGAGGTCGGGGCGACCAGCCTGATCGTCAAGCGCCGCGATGAAAACGATGAGTATGGCCTGCTGCTGTTTTCGGATATTGCGAGGCGAGTGATCGGCGAAGACAGGGCGCCCGAGCGCGTCAACGTCTACGAGATTATGGCCAAGCCCGTCATAACCGTGCGGCCTGACATGCACATTCGCTATTGTGCAAGACTCTTCGAAAATTTTGGCATCGGACACGCGCCCGTCGAAGAAGACGGCAAGATCATCGGCATGGTGAGCTACTACCGGCTCGTCTTGTACGGCCTTCCGAACCTGGATTGACGCCTCGCGCTCGCCCGCTACGCGCCCTCGAGGTGCAAGGCGCGCTCCTACAAGGGTTCGAAACGGGCCTGGAAGAATCTCAGGTATTCGGGCTCGTAAACCATTTTCAATCCGCGAATCTCGTCCCGACGTGCGTACACGTCACAAACGGCTTCGACCACGACATCCATGTGCGCCTGCGTGTATACGCGCCGCGGAATCGTCAGCCGGACCAATTCCAATTTGGGATGCCGGTTCTTACCGGTGACGGGATTGCGCCCTGCCGACACGTTGCCGCGTTCCATCGTGCGAATTCCCGCCTCAATGAAGAGTTCTGCGGCGAGCGCCTGCGCCGGGTAATCGTCCTGATCGATGTGCGGCAGGAATCTGCGCGCATCGATAAAGATCGCGTGTGAACCGATCGGTTTGACGATTGGAACGCCCGCGGCTTCGAGCTTGCGGCCCAGGTACCGAACCTGGCCGATGCGGGCTGCCATGTGTTCTTCGGTCGCCGCCTCGCGAATGCCCTGCGCCATGGCCTCCATGTCACGCCCGGCGAGACCGCCGTAGGTGTGCAGGCCTTCGTAGACGACAACCAGGTTCTGCGCCTTGCGGAACACCTCGTCATCGTTGCAGCAGAAGAACCCGCCGATGTTGACGAGCGCATCCTTCTTGGCCGACATCGTGCAGCCGTCGGTCATGTCGCAGATTTCGCGGAGAATCTCGCGAACGGACTTGCCGGCATAGCCGTCCTCACGTTCACGGATGAACCAGGCGTTCTCGATCGTCCGTGTCGCGTCCAGCATGATCGGGATGTCGTGCTTGTCGCAGTACGCGCGCAGTTCGCGCAGGTTGGCCATCGAGAAGGGCTGGCCACCGGCCATGTTCACGTTGCCCTCGAGGCTGATGTACGGCACGCGGTCCGCGCCGACCTCCTGCACCAGCGCGTCGAGCTTGGCGAGATCGACATTGCCCTTGAACGGGAAGTCGCTGACCGGATCGTGAGCCTCGTCGACGATCACATCCACGAATTTGCCACCCGCCAGCTCCTGGTGCAGGCGCGTCGTCGTGAAGTACATGTTGCCCGGTACGTGGTCGCCTTCCTCGATGAGGATCTGCGACATGAGGTGCTCGGCGCCGCGACCCTGGTGGGTTGGCACAAGGTGCTTGTAGCCGTAGTACTCCTGTACAACCGACTCCAGGTGGTAGAAGTTTTCGCTGCCCGAATAGGCTTCGTCGCCCAGCATCATGCCGGCCCACTGCCGGTCGCTCATGGCGGACGTGCCCGAGTCCGTGAGCAGGTCGATGTAGACATCGCGGCTACGGGTCAGGAAGGTGTTGTATCCGGCCTCGCGAATGGCCTGCAGGCGTTCCTCGCGCGTTGTCATGCGCAGGAGCTCGACCATCTTGATCTTGTAAGGCTCGGCCCAGGTTTGATGCTTTGTTGTTGGCTGGTTCATAGGGCGCAACATAAAGCCTTCGCGGGATGCTTTCGATACGTACAACTACGGCGACATGTCCTTACTTGCACGCGGAGCACGAACAGGCATAATCGCGCCACGTAATGGCGATTCA
>JAOUNK010000170.1 GCA_029881015.1 Gammaproteobacteria bacterium
GATCGGGCTTTCAGTCGCCATTTTTCACTGGGTGGCGAGACGCTGGTCCGACCGCCGCGCGGCTTCGACAATAGTCACGAATGCATCGAGGACATCAAGCGCAAGAGCTTTATTGCCGTGCGGCCTCTTGCTGTCGAGGATTGCCTGAAACCGCGGTTTCAAGAAACGGTGGAAACGTCTTTCAGTGCCGCTGAACCTTTCATGCGTTTCCTGTGCAAGGCGGTCGGCGTCAGGTTTTGAGGGCTTTCCGGACTTCGCGCAACAGGGTTGCCGGATCCGGCCTGTCCGAGATGTGCCTCGACAGCTCCGTGTAACGAATAATGCCGGCGGCATCGACGACCATGGCCGTCGGCCAGATAGTGTCCGTGCCGTATTCCCTGTCGTAGTCGCCGGGAACGCCGTCCTTCTGTAACAGGCCGAGCTGCTTCGTCACCGCCAGCCGGTCGTCGAGCCAGAATTCGAACTCCACCTTGAAGAACTCGGCTACTCTCCGCGTCGTTTCCAGGGGCTTGGGTGTGATCAGTATCAGCCTTGCGCCCAGGTCGACGATATCGCGGTAATGCTGCGTCAGGTCGCTGACCTGGCGGCTGCAGAACGGACACCAGCTACCGCGCACGAATAGGATAACGGCCGGGCCGCCGTGCAGTTCGACAGACCGCACCGGGTCGCCCTGTTCATCGGTCGCCCGGAAATCAGGCAACGGGCGGCCGGGTTTCAGGGGCGGCGGCGTTCGGCGCAGGCCGCGCCGGGCAAGCCACCACGCCGTGATGATCACCATGGCGGCGACGACGCCGAGGGATATCAGGAGGCTCGCGGACATGCGCTCAGTATTACCCCGCGTGCGGCATGGACACAAGGCGGTAATTATGGATACTGACTAGCTCTCCCGTGGTACCGACTAAAGCCCGTTTCAGATGCCCGAAAACCCCGTTCTCTGGACCCCAAGCAAGGACCGAATCGAAGCGAGCAGCATGCATCGATTCATCCGGGCGGCCGCTTGCAGCGACTACGACGCCCTGTATGCCTGGTCTGTCGACCAGTCACCCGAATTCTGGGAAATGCTCTGCGAGTTCTGCGATGTGCGCTTCGCTGCGCCTGCCGAAACCACTCTGGCCAGACCCGGAAATATCATGGATGCCGGCTGGTTTACCGGCAGCCGGCTGAACTACGCAGAGCACCTGCTGCGCAACACCGGCAAGCGGGCGGCCATGGTCTTTTGCGCGGAGAGCGGTGCCCGGCGGGAACTGAGCCGCGACCGGTTACGCGAGGAGGTTGCTGCTGTCGCTGCGGGACTGCGGGCGGTCGGTGTCGTCGCCGGGGATCGCGTCGCGGCCATCCTGCCCAATTGCCCGGAAGCAGTCATCGCGATGCTCGCGACGACGAGTATCGGGGCGATCTGGTCATCCTGTTCGCCGGACTTCGGGATCACGGGCGTTGTCGATCGTTTCGGCCAGATCGAGCCCAAGGTGTTGTTCGCGGCAAACGGTTACTACTACAACGGCAAGACCTGCGATACGCGATCCACGGTCGAAGGCGTGGTCAATGCGATACGCAGTATCGAACGAACCGTGGTGGTGCCGTTCGCCGGCGATCTTGCCCCTGACCTTGGGCTCGATAATGCGGTGAGCTGGACGTCGTTCGGTCGCGCCGGGGAGCCTCTGACCTTTGCGCCCGTGGACTTCGACCACCCGCTGTACGTCATGTATTCCTCGGGGACGACGGGCGTGCCCAAGTGCATCGTGCACGGCCACGGCGGAACGCTGCTGCAGCATCTCAAGGAACACGTTCTGCATACGGATATCGGGGCACAGGATCGGCTGTTCTACTTCACGACGTGCGGCTGGATGATGTGGAACTGGCTGGTCAGTGGTCTCGCCACGGGCGCGACACTGGTGCTCTTCGACGGCTCGCCATTCTTCAACGAGGGACGCATCCTCTGGCGAATGGCGGAGGCGGAAAAGGTGAGCGTGTTCGGAACGAGTGCGAAGTACATTTCGGCGCTGGAGAAAGCGGGAGTGCGGCCAGGAAACGAGTTCTCGTTGCCGAATTTGCGTGCCGTATTGTCGACGGGTTCGCCGCTCGCGCCGGAGAGTTTCGACTATGTCTACGACGCGATTGGTGACGATGTGCAGCTGGCATCCATATCGGGCGGTACCGACATCCTGAGTTGCTTCGCACTGGGCAACCCGGTCTTGCCAGTGCGGCGCGGTGAGTTGCAGTGCCGCGGCCTCGGCATGGCCGTGGAGGTGTGGAACGACGATGGCCAGGCTGTCGTCAACGAGCCTGGCGAGCTGGTTTGCACGAAGCCTTTCCCGTCTGCGCCCGTGGGTTTCTGGAATGATCCCGATGGGAGCCGTTACAAGGCAGCCTACTTCGGGCGCTTTGACGGCGTTTGGGCTCACGGGGACTTCGCCGAGTTGACGCCCGGTGGCGGACTCCTGATTCACGGACGCTCCGATGCCGTCCTGAACCCGGGTGGCGTGCGAATCGGTACCGCGGAAATCTACCGGCAGGTGGAAAAGCTCGACGAAATCGTCGAGAGCATCGCGATCGGCCAGAACTGGAAGGACGACGTGCGTGTCGTGCTGTTCGTCATCCTGCGAGATGGAGTACAACTGGACGATGAATTGCAGAAGCGCATCCGTACGGTCATCCGGCAGAACACGACGCCGCGTCATGTGCCGGCGAAAATCATTGCCGTGCCGGAGATACCGCGGACGAAAAGCGGCAAGATCGTCGAGCTCGCCGTCCGCTCTGTTGTGCATGGTGACAGCGTCAGGAATACCGAGGCGCTGGCCAACCCGGATGCGCTAAGGCATTTCCAGGGCATCGACGAACTGCAGACTGACTAGGGGAACGTCTTATGACCATGCAGGGAACTGAAATCATGCGCGGGGAGGTCCTGCCGGAGTGGATCGATATCAATGACCACATGAACGTCGCCTATTACCTGCTCGCCTTCGACCAGGCGGTCGACGTATTGTGGACACGTTTCGGCCTTACCGAGGACTACATCAGGACGCACAGTAGTTCGACGATAGCGGTCGAGTCGCACGTCACCTGGCAGCGCGAGATTGTCGAAGGGACGAACTTCGTCGTTACCTCGCAGCTACTCGCGTACGACGACAAGCGCATTCACCAGTTCCAGCGCATGTATCATGCCGACGAGGGTTTCCTGGCGGCAACCTGTGAATGGATGAATCTGCACTTCGACACGGAACTGCGCCGGGTCGCTCCGTGGCCCGACAATATCCGTGCGCGCATCCGTGAATTCGCAGACAATCAGGGTGAGCATGACTGGCCCGCAGAAGCGGGCCGGCGCATGCAGGTCAGACAACCAACGTTCAGCATTTAACCGGACGCATCATGAAAGGAAAATTCCTGCTTGCCATCGATCAGGGTACCAGCAGCAGCCGCACGGTCATCTACGACCATGGCGCACATGTCGTTGCCAGTGCACAGCAGGAGTTCCCCCAGATCTATCCGCAGCCCGGCTGGGTCGAGCACGACCCGGAGGCCATCTGGGAATCGGTGACCGCGGTCACCCGCGGTGCCCTCCGGAAAGCCGGTGCGGTGGCTGCCGATATTTCCGCGATCGGTATCACGAACCAGCGCGAGACGACGGTGATCTGGGATCGCGAGACAGGCGAGTGCGTATACAACGCCATCGTCTGGCAGGACCGCCGGACAGCCGAGTATTGCGAGGGCCTGAGAAGAGACGGTCTCGAGGCAACGGTCAGGGAAAAGACAGGCCTGCGCCTCGATCCTTACTTTTCAGGCACCAAGATTGCCTGGATTCTCGACCATGTCGATGGTGTGCGCGACAGGGCAGAGGCCGGCAAGCTCGCATTCGGTACCATCGACAGTTTCCTGCTTTGGCGTCTTACAGGCGGCCGTGTGCATGCGACCGATGCAACCAACGCCTCACGCACCTTGTTGTTCAATATTCACACGCAGGCATGGGATGACGAGCTGCTCTCGGCATTCGCCATTCCGCAATCGCTGTTGCCCGAGGTGCGCGATTGTGCGGCCGATTTCGGCGTCGCAAGCGACGACTGCATTGGCGGCGGCGTACCGGTTTGTGGCATCGCAGGGGATCAGCAGGCGGCATTGATCGGGCAGGCCGGGTTCGAGCCCGGCATGACCAAGAGCACATACGGTACCGGGTGTTTCGTCATCGCGAACACGGGCGCCGCGGCACTGCAGTCCACGAACCAGTTGCTGACGACTGTCGCGATGCGCATTGGTGGTGACGTGACCTATGGGCTCGAAGGCAGTGTCTTCGTGGCCGGCTCCGCAATGCAGTGGCTCCGCGATGAACTGTGCGTCATCGAGTCGGCGCCCGAGTCCGAGGCGATCGCGCGAGCAACGGGCATCGTCCACGACGTGTACGTGGTGCCGGCATTTGCGGGACTGGGCGCACCCTATTGGGACCCCGCTGCGCGCGGTGCCATCCTCGGGCTCACACGGGGCAGCGGGCGCAATGAGATTGTTACCGCGACATTGCAGTCCGTGGCGTTCCAGACGCGCGACCTCATCGCTGCCATGTCCCAGGACGGTATCAAACCGAGCGTGATTCGGGTGGACGGCGGCATGGTGGCGAACGACTGGTTCCTGCAGTTTCTTGCCGATGTTCTCGATATCCCGGTCGAGCGCCCGGACAACGTCGAGTCGACCGTGCTTGGCGCTGCCTACCTCGCTGGTTACCAGGCAGGTGTGGTCCGCTCTCCCGCGGACCTCGCGACACTGTGGCAGTGCGATGCCGTGTTCGAGCCAAAGATGCAGGCCGGCCAGCGTGACCGCCTGCTGGCCGGCTGGAACGATGCGGTTCACCGCGTTCGCTCCGAGCGCTGAACGTGTTGCGAGCGCGCCAGAAGATCGGGAAGTACCGGATACTCGGTCGCATCGCGTCCGGGCCGCTGGCCGACGTGTATCGTGCCTACGACACGATCCAGAAGGTCAAGGTTGCGCTCAAGATTCCCAGGCAGGATGAGCACACCGGTCACGAGGAGTTCCTGCACGAAGTCCGCGTGGCGACAAAACTGCAGCACCCGAACATCCTCTCGGTGATCAATGCAAGTTACATCGACGATCGGTTTGTCATCGCGATGGAACTGGGAGAGGAATCACTCGCGGATCGCATCGAGCGGCGTGCGACGATGGCGGCCAAGCTGGATCTCGCCCGGCAGGGCCTGGCGGCGCTCGCACATGCCCACGAAAACAAGATCATTCACTGCGATATCAAGCCCGAGAATTTCATCCTGTTCCACGGCAACCAGCTAAAGCTTGCCGACTTCGGCTTCGCCAAGCACGGCGTGCGCACGCTCAAGGCCTCGGGCTCCGGTACGATCGACTACATCGCACCCGAACAGGCCATGGGCAGGCCGAAGTTTCAATCGGATGTGTTTTCAATGGGCCTGGTGCTGTATCGCCTGTTTTCCGGCAAGTTGCCGGAATGGCCCTTCGAGTGGCCGATGGCAGGTCACGAAACGCTGACCGCGCGCGTGCGGCCCGAGTTGATCGATATTCTGAAGAAGGCGATCCAGCTCGATCCCGCGAAACGGTATCGGACCGCCGAGAAGATGTTCGCGGATTTCGAGCGAGCCGACAGTCATGCGCGCAAGCAGAAGAAGCCGCGCGCGAAAAACGGAGCGCGTCGCGGTACGTCATGGCGGCAGATGCAATGGCGCGAGTTCCAGCACCAGTTCAAGAAACAACTGGACACTCGCCATCAATGCCGCAACTGCGAAGGACCCGTCGCGGAGAGCATGCAGGCATGTCCCTGGTGCGGGTTTGACAATCCGGCGCGGGGTGCCGAAACGACGATGCCGGCGCATTGTCCGCGCTGTGAGCGTGGCGTTAAGAACGACTGGGATTATTGCGCCTGGTGTTTCGGCCCTGGATTCGTCGAGGAGACCACGCGTCGCTATCCTGACAAGCGCTATACGGCCAGGTGCGCGAATAGCCGATGCGGCGGTCCCCTGATGCCGTTCATGCGCTATTGTCCGCATTGCCGCATGAAGATCAGGCGGCCCTGGAAGATCAAAGGCAGCCGCCATTCCTGCAAGGCCTGTAACTGGGGCATCGCGCACGAATTCTGGAATTACTGTGCCTGGTGTCGCGAACCTGTGAGGCGAAAATGAACGAGGCCGATTCGACAGAACAGACCGATGTGGTGGTGCTGGACGGCGCGTTCGAGCCGGACCAGGTGGCGGTCGACGTCGCCGGTGGCTCGGCAATCGCACTCAGCAGGAAAGATCCTGGCAAACAAGGCGAAAATGAAGATACCGTGGCGGTCATACCCTACGGTCCCGGAGCCGCCGTACTCGTCGTGGCGGATGGCGCGGGTGGACTGCCCGCCGGGAAACGCGCGTCACTGACTGCCGTGACGACGCTGGCCGCAGCGTTGCAAACGGCGATGGACAAGACCATGTTGTTGCGAACGGCGATACTGAACGGTATCGAGGCCGCCAACGATGCGGTACTGGCGCTGGCGAACGGCTCCGGGACGACGCTGACCGTCGTCACGATCGAAGGACTGGTGGCGCGCTCCTACCAGATTGGAGACTCGGAGGCGCTCGTGGTCGGCCAGCGTGGACTGATCAAGTTGCAGACCACGGCGCATTCGCCAACCGGGTTCGCGGTCGAGGCGGGGTTCCTGGATGAGCGCGAGGCTTTGCACCACGAAGACCGGCACCTCGTATCGAATTTCCTGGGTACCAGCGACATGCGCATCGACGTCGGTACCGGGGTCGAACTTCGTCCCCGCGATACGGTCCTCGTGGCCAGCGACGGCGTAACGGACAACGTTCATATTGCCGAGATCGTTGAACATGTGCGCAAGGGTGCGTTGGCCGACAGCGCCGCGGCCCTGGTCAAACTGGCAGGGGATCGTATGACGGGTGATATCGCCGGCCTGCCCAGCAAACCCGACGATCTGTCGTTGATCCTGTTCCGCAAGGCGCGCAGCGTGCGTATTATCGACGAATGACCTGCATGGCGCGGGAACTCGGCGCCCGGTTTTGGTTCCAAGCTAAGGATTCGGGAGAGAAAACCATGAAATTAGAGACCCGGAACAACCCGATACTGGCAGCAGCGGTGCGTAGCTGTGTCACGATGGCCTGCGCGGGGTTCCTGATGACCGGTTGTGCGAGCGTTGGCGGCAGCGGTAGCGGCGGTGGTGGCGGTATCGGCGGCGGCATCGAGTTGCCAGGTGGCGGTTCCTCCGGCGGCGGCATGCCGGGCGGTTCCTCCGGCGGCGGTATGCCGGGCGGTTCCTCGGGCG
>JAOUNK010000171.1 GCA_029881015.1 Gammaproteobacteria bacterium
GGTGCCTGGAATACGATCTCATCGCCTTCGTTCTTGCCGATCAGCGCCCGCGCGATCGGCGACGTGAACGAAATCATGCCCTGCCGGATATCGGCCTCGTCCTCACCCACGATTTTGTAGGTAATCTCCTTGTCCGATCCCTCATCGAGGAGGACGACGGTCGAGCCGAAAATGATCTTGCCGCGTGCGTCTATGGCCGTAACGTCGATGACCTGCACGTGCGACAACTTGCCTTCGATATCCTTGATCCGCGCCTCGATGAAGCCCTGCTGTTCTTTCGCGGCGTGATACTCGGCGTTTTCCTTGAGGTCACCATGAGCGCGCGCCTCGGCAATCGCCTTGATCACCCTGGGCCGGTCTTCGCTTTTGAGCTTCTTGAGTTCTGCCTGCAGCAATGCATGGCCGCGCGCTGTCATCGGCACCTTGCTCATGCCACAACCTCGTTATGCAGGTCCTGCAGCCGGTTGACCTCGATGTTGTCGAGGTATTCGATCGCCCGGCATGTCGCCACAGCGGCACCGAGCGTCGTGTAGTACGTCACTCCCCGGCGCACAGCTTCAGCGCGGATAGACTCTGACTCGTTGATCGCCTGTTTCCCTTCTGTCGTATTGACGATGAAATCGATTTCACCGTTCTTGATCATGTCCACAATGTGAGGACGGCCTTCGCGAACCTTGTTCGCACGACGGCATGATACACCAGCTTTTGCGAGTACCTTGGCGGTCCCGTGGGTCGCGACCAGCTCGAAACCCATGTCGGACAAGAGCTTGCCGAGCTCGATGGCACCTTGCTTGTCCCGTTCGCGGACGCTGATCAGCGCCGCCCCCTGGCGTGGCAGCACGACGCCGGATGCCAGTTGCGCCTTGGCGTAGGCCTCGCCAAACGTGCGGCCAACACCCATGACCTCGCCGGTAGATTTCATTTCGGGTCCCAGGATCGGGTCGGCACCCGGGAACTTGATAAACGGGAATACCGCCTCTTTCACCGAGAAATATTCCGGGACCCGCTGATTGACAATACCTTGCCGGGCCAGCGTCTCGCCGACCATCACCTTCGCCGCGATTTTCGCCAGCGGCAGACCGGTTGCTTTCGATACAAACGGTGCCGTGCGCGACGCGCGAGGATTCACTTCGAGCAGGTAGACAACGTCACCCTGAATCGCGAACTGCGTATTCATGAGCCCGACCACCTTGAGACCCTTGGCCAGCTTGACGACCTGCTCTCCGAGAACCCTCTGGATTGCAGGGCTCAAGCTGAAAGGCGGCAGCGAGCAGCCCGAGTCGCCGGAATGCACGCCAGCCTGCTCGATGTGCTCCATGACGCCACCGATCAGGACGCGTTCACCGTCGTAGATACAGTCGACATCGACCTCCGTGGCAAGATCGAGGAAGCGATCCAGCAGCACCGGACTGTCGTTCGAAACATTGATTGCCGCGTCCATGTAGGCCGCCAGGTCCTCATCGCTGTGTACGATTTCCATGGCTCGTCCGCCGAGGACGTAGGAAGGACGCACCACCAGCGGGTAACCAACCTCGGAGCCCAGTTGCAGTGCCTGTGCCTTGCTGCTCGCCACCCGGTTTGGCGGTTGTTTGAGCTGCAGCTCGTTGACAAGTCGCTGAAAACGCTCGCGATCCTCGGCGAGGTCAATGGAATCCGGCGATGTCCCGATGATCGGGGCGCCGGCCGCTTCCAGGTCGCGGGCGAGCTTCAACGGCGTTTGCCCACCATACTGGACGATGACGCCCTTCGGCTTTTCCTTATCGATAATCGCCATGACGTCTTCGAACGTCAAAGACTCGAAATACAGACGATCCGAGGTATCGAAGTCCGTCGAAACAGTCTCGGGGTTGCAGTTGACCATGATGGTCTCGTACCCCGACTCCCTGAGCGCCAGTGCCGCGTGCACGCAACAATAGTCAAACTCGATTCCCTGTCCGATGCGATTCGGTCCGCCACCGAGAATCATGATCTTGGCATTGTCGGTCGGCTCGGCTTCGCATTCTTCGTCGTAGGTCGAATACAGGTAAGCCGTGGTCGTGGCAAACTCCGCCGCGCAGGTATCCACGCGCTTGTATACGGGCCGCACACCCATTTCGAGGCGTCGACGACGCACCGCTTTTTCGGCCACACCGGTCAATTTCGCGATCCGCGCATCCGAAAATCCCTTGCGCTTGATCGCCCGCATCAGCGATTCGTTGAGGCCCGGCAGGCCGGCTTCGCGGATTTTGTTCTCGATGTTCACGAGGTCGTTAATCTGTATGAGGAACCAGGGGTCGATCCCTGTCAGGTTCGCCACGTCTTCGTATGAGTAGCCGTGACGCAGCGCGTCCGCGATGTACAGGAGCCGCTCCGATCCCGGCATGCGCAATTCCTGGCGCAGGTGATCCCGGTCGAGATCTGTCGCGATAGGCCCGCAGACCTCGTCAAGGCCCGAAATACCGGTTTCCAGGCCGCGCAATGCTTTCTGCAAGGACTCCTGGAAGTTACGCCCGATGGCCATGACTTCGCCAACCGACTTCATCTGTGTTGTCAGGCGGTCGTTTGCCCCGGGGAATTTCTCAAAGGTGAAACGTGGCACCTTGGTCACGACATAGTCGATGGACGGTTCGAAAGACGCCGGCGTCAGCCCCCCGGTAATCTCGTTCTTCAATTCATCGAGCGTATAACCCACGGCGAGTTTCGCCGCGACCTTGGCGATCGGGAACCCCGTCGCCTTCGATGCCAGCGCCGACGATCGCGATACACGCGGGTTCATCTCGATAATCAGAACGCGTCCGGTTTTCGGGCAGATGGCAAACTGGACATTCGAGCCACCGGTTTCGACGCCAATCTTGCGCAAGACGTCGAGCGATGCGTTCCGCAGTCGCTGGTACTCCTTGTCTGTAAGCGTCTGCGCCGGGGCGACTGTAATTGAATCACCGGTGTGCACACCCATCGGATCGAAATTCTCGATCGCGCAAACGATGATGCAATTGTCGTTGCGGTCCCGAACGACCTCCATCTCGAATTCTTTCCAGCCGATAACCGACTCTTCGAGCAGTACCTCGGTCGTCGGCGACATCTCGAGCCCGTGCGAGACAATGCGTTCGAACTCTTCCAGGTTGTAGGCTATGCCGCCACCGGTTCCGCCCATCGTGAATGACGGGCGAATGATGGTCGGGAAACCGATGCCCCGCTGCTTCTCCAGCGCCTCTTCCAGGGAGTGGGCGATTTCAGCGCGGGGACTCTCCAGTCCGATTTCACCCATGGCCTTGCGGAACAGGTCCCTGTCCTCGGCCATATCGATCGCCTCGCGCGACGCGGCGATCATCTCAACCTTGTATTTCTCAAGCACCCCGTGTCGCACCAGGTCGAGAGCGCAGTTAAGTGCTGTCTGGCCGCCCATCGTCGGCAGCAGCGCATCCGGCCTCTCCTTCGCAATAATCTGCTCGACCGTGCTCCAGTGGATGGGCTCGATGTAGACGGCGTCCGCCATTTCCGGATCGGTCATGATCGTCGCCGGGTTCGAGTTGACGAGAATGACCCGGTAACCCTCTTCCTTCAGGGCCTTACAGGCCTGGGCCCCCGAGTAATCGAACTCGCAGGCCTGACCGATTACGATCGGTCCGGCGCCGATGATCAGAATACTGTCTATGTCTGTGCGTTTAGGCATGAGTCGTCTTTGTCAATCTCAGGTTGAAAGCTGGGCTTTGAGGCCGGCCTTCTTTTGTACATCCATGTATTCGATGAAACGCTCGAACAGCGGCATCACATCGTGTGGTCCGGGGCTGGCTTCGGGATGCCCCTGGAAGCTGAATGCCGGGCGATCAGTGAACGCGATTCCCTGCAGCGTTCCGTCAAACAGCGAACGATGCGTTGTCTCGACGTTCTCGGGCAGCGTCGATTCATCGACGGCGAATCCGTGATTCTGGCTCGTGATCATTACCTGCCCCGTGCCGAGATCCTGAACGGGATGATTCGCGCCGTGATGTCCGAACTTCATTTTCTCGGTCTTCGCGCCTGCTGCGAGGGCCAGCAGCTGGTGGCCAAGGCAAATGCCGAACACCGGGATGCCTTTGTCCAGGAACACCCTGATGGCCTCGATCGCATATTTGCAGGGCTCCGGATCGCCGGGCCCGTTGGAGAGAAAGACGCCATCCGGCGACATCGCGAGCACTTCCTCGGCACCCGTAGTTGCAGGTACGACGGTCATGCGGCAGTCGAGGTCGGAAAGCAGGCGCAGGATATTGCGCTTTACCCCGAAATCGTAGGCAACCACGTGGAATGGCGCGACCCTGCGGCTCATGATGCGTGGCGGCTTGCCGAACGAGGTGCCATGGCACCATTGATAGGGCTCGTCGGTCGTAACGAACTTGGCAAGATCCATGCCGGCGATGCCGGGAAACTTGCGTGCGTGTTTGACCGCGGTATCGATCTCCTGTCTGCCGGTCATGATGCAGCCGGACTGGGCACCCTTCTCGCGAATAATGCGCGTTAGCTTCCTGGTATCGATGTCGGCGATCGCGACCGTGTTGCCCTGTTTCAGGAAGTCGCTGAACGAACGCTCCGAACGCCAGCTGCTGGTCAGCATCGTACTGTCGCGGATGATCAGACCCGACGCGTGGATCTTCGATGACTCCATGTCATCGCTATTCGTGCCCGTATTGCCGATATGCGGATAGGTCAGCGTGACGATCTGGCGGCAATAGGAAGGATCCGTCAGGATCTCCTGGTAACCGGTCATGGCGGTATTGAAAACGACTTCGCCGATCGTCTGCCCGTCGGCTCCGATCGACGTTCCGTGAAAGACGGTACCGTCCTGTAGTGCAAGTATCGCTGGAGTGCTCAAGTGCGACCCTCATTAGTCCATCTGGAAGCGACCACTTGCGGGCCAGCGCTGTTGCGTCTGTTTTAGATGCAACAAAGCGGAAGGATGTGGCCTTCCGCTCGCGAGTTCGCTGACCGCCCAGCGATCCGGCGTAGTTTACTGAAGGTCGGTTGAGTGCGCCACACCTAACCAGTCGTTTTTCGCGGTTCAGGCAGAAATAAATCAGCTTCCGAAGAGAACGTCGCGCATCCCGTAGCGCCCGGCCGGTCTCCCGCCGATCCAGCGAGCTGCCCGGATAGCGCCATCGGCGAAAACCTGGCGTGTCGTGACGCTATGCGCGAAGGTGAGTGTCTCCGTCGGCGAGCGCATCACGACGTCGTGATCGCCGGGCACCTCGCCGCGCCGTTCGCTCCTGAACCGGACCGACCCTGTGCCTGGCTCGCCACGCGCTGCAGCCACCGCTTCGCCCAGCTTGAGCGCGGTGCCGGAAGGCGCATCCTGCTTGTGAACATGATGGACTTCGGAAATCTCGACCTCGAAGCCCATGCCGAGGGATCTTGCCGCTTCGCGGACCGAGTGCTCGAGGACGGTCACGCCCAGGCTCATGTTGCGGTCGTAGACCAGCGGGACCCTGGCCGCGACAGCCGCGAGCTGCGCCATCTGGGCATCGTCGAGCCCGCTGACCCCACATACGAGCGGTATGCCATGCTCCGCAACGGCTCGCAATACCTCCATCGTGCCGTCGGGCAGACTGAAATCGATAACCACGTCCGCATCCCGAACGAGCGCGTCCAGGTCGCCGCCGCGACCCCAGAGACCGGCCAGCTCCATGTCATCCTGGGATTCGACACCGGCGGCAACAGCTTGACCCATGCGTCCTGTGCCGGCGATGACGACGCGAATCATTGGCTGATGCGTTCGAAGAAGCGCTTGACCGTGTCAAGCCATCCCCCGGCTCTCGGGCTGTGCTTGTCGCCGCCCCGCCGCACTGACGCGTCGAACTTCCTGAGCAGCGCTTTCTGCTCGTTGGTCAGGTTGACCGGGGTCTCGACCGCCACCATCGCGAACAGGTCACCCTGGCGCGGATCACGAACCGTGGTCACGCCCTTGCCTCGCAGCCGGAACACCTTCCCGGACTGTGTGCCTGCCGGTACTTTCAATGATACGTTGCCATTGAGGGTGGGTAATTCGACCTCGCCACCGAGTGTCGCGGTCGCAATGCTGACCGGGACTTCGCAGGACAGGTTCGATCCTTCGCGTTCGAAAATCTTGTGAGGATTGACGCGGATTTCGACATACAGATCGCCGGACGGCCCACCGTTACGGCCGGCTTCACCTTCGCCCGACAGACGAATTCGATCGCCGTCGTCGACACCGGCAGGAACCTTGACCGCCAGGGTGCGTGTCTTGCGCACCCTGCCGCGGCCGTGACAATCCAGGCAGGGATCGGAAATCGTCGTACCCGCACCTTTGCAGGCAGGGCAGGTTTGCTGGATCGAAAAGAACCCCTGTTGCATACGGACCTGGCCGACGCCGCCGCAGGTAGTGCACTTGACCGGGTCGCTGCCCTTCTTTGCCCCGCTGCCGCTGCAGCTATCGCAGGTCACCTGCGTGGGAACGTCGATCGTGACGTTGTCGCCCGCCACCGCTGTCTCCAGATCCAGCCTCAGCTCATAGCCCAGGTCCGCACCGCGAAACACCTGCGGGCCGCCGCCGCGCCGTCCACCGCCAAAAATATCGCCGAACACGTCGCCGAAAATATCGCCGAAGCCCTCGGCGCCAAAGCCGCCGTGCCCACCATGACCGCCACGCAATGCATCGTGGCCGAACTGGTCGTAAGTCGACCGTTTCTTGGGATCCTTCAGAACCTCGTAGGCTTCCTTGGCTTCCTTGAACTTCCGTTCGGAATCATCGGAATTGTCCTTGTTCCGGTCGGGATGATGCTTCATGGCAAGACGGCGATACGCCTTCTTGATCTCGTCGGCCGACGCCGACTTCGAGACCCCCAGTATTTCGTAGTAATCGCGTTTTGCCATGTTTTCTCAACGAGCTAATGGGACCGAACCGGGCCTTCGGCAACGCCGAAAGTCCGGTTCGACCGCTAATCCCTGTGGTGGGTCAGTTTTTCTTGTTGTCCTTGTCGACTTCCTCGAACTCGGCATCGACAATATCATCGTCCGGGGCCGCATCGCCCGGTCCGCCTTCGGCTCCGGCACCCTGGGCTGCCTGTTCAGCATACAGTTTTTGCGCCAGGTTGCCCGACGCCTCACCGAGCGCAGCCGTTTTCTTCTCAATCTGGTCCTTGTCGTCACCCTCCAGCGCTTTCTTGACATCCGCAATGGCGTTCTCGATGGCCAGGCGGTCCTCGGACGTCGCCTTCTCACCCATTTCTTTGAGCGTCTTCTCGGCGGCATGAACCAGGCTGTCTGCCTGGTTGCGCACGTCGATGAGTT
>JAOUNK010000172.1 GCA_029881015.1 Gammaproteobacteria bacterium
GGCCGACAGCCTGGGCGGTCCTGACCTGACACCGGTCGGCGCCGAACGCGCCGGCAATGCGGCCGGCACGATTCCGGCCTGGACAGGCGGTCTGGACAAACTGCCGGCCGGCTATGTCGAAGGGCAACCGCTGCTCGACCCGTTCCCGAACGAACAGGCGAAGTTTACGATTACAGCGGCCAACTACGAACAGTACAAGGACAACCTGTCACCGGGCCAGATCGCGTTGCTGAAACGCTACCCTGACACGTTCCGCATGCCGGTCTACGAGACCCATCGGACGGCGGCCTACCCGGATGAGCTGTACGCCGACTACAAGATAGACGCCGTGACGGCGACGACCACCGACGGCGGCAACGGCCTTGCGAACGTCGATTCCTACCTGCCGTTCCCGATTCCTGACAACGGCATCGAAGTCGTCTGGAACCACATCCTCCGCTATCGCGGCGGCAGTGTGCGGCGCGTGTATGCGCAGATCCCCGTGCAGGCCAACGGTGCGTTCAGCCCGGTCGTCCTCGACGAGCAGCTGACGTTTGCCAACTACCTGCCGGGAGCCCCGGAGAACCGCCTGTTCTACTTCAAGCAAGCGATCAAGGCACCCGCAAGACTCGAGGGTGACGTGCTGCTCGTGCACGAGAACATCAACCAGATCGTTGAGCCACGCGCGGCATGGATCTACAACGCCGGCCAGCGTCGCGTACGCCGCGCGCCGGACGTCAAGTACGACGGACCGGGCACGGCCTCGGACGGCCTGCGGACCTCCGATGATCTCGACATGTACAACGGCGCGCCGGATCGCTACGAATGGAAGCTCCTGGGCAAGAAAGAGCTCTACATCCCGTACAACGCCTACAGGCTCCTGGACAAGAACCTCAAGTACAAGGACATCGTGCTCGAGGGCCATCTGAACCCCGAGTTCCTGCGCTACGAGCTGCACCGCGTCTGGGTTGTCGAAGCCACGTTGAAAGACGGCCAGCGGCACATTTATGCACGGCGGACCTTCTACGTCGATGAGGACACCTGGCAGATCAGCATTGCCGACCTTTACGACGGCCGTGGCGAGCTCTGGCGCGTTCGCGAAGCACACAACCTGTCGCACTACCAGGTCAAGGTGCCTTGGTACGCACTCGAGACCTCGCACGACCTGATCTCCGGTCGTCACCTGCCACAGGGACTCGACAACGAGCTCAACGGCTACCAGTACCAGTGGGACTACAAGGTAACCGAGCGTGAGTACACGCCGGCAGCACTGCGTCGCTCAGGTGTTCGCTAGCCGCAATCGGGTACCCGGGACCGTCGCCGTGCAGGCGGCGGTCCTTACCTGCCTGTTGAGCTGGCTGGCGGCAAGCCCCGCCACAGCCGCCGAATACGCCCTGCTCCCCGCGCTGAAGACGGATCGCGCGCTCGAGGGCCTGCTGCTGGATGTCGCGCATAACGGCAGACGCATGCTGGTCGCCGGCGAAGCGGGTCACATCCTGTTTTCGGACGACAGCGGGCAGAACTGGGTGCATGCCGATGTTCCCGTATCCCTCGCCATTACGTCGGTTGCCTTCGCCGGCAAGGAGCAGGCCTGGGCCACGGCCCATGACGGCTACCTGCTGCGGTCGACCGACAATGGGACGACCTGGCAGGTCAAACTGACGGGGTCGGATGTCGCGCGGCTGTCGGTCGGCGCCATCGAGGAACGCGTGGCGGCACTGCAGGCCGCTGTCGACGACGCAGCGCCCGAAGACCAGGAAGAACTCGGGTGGGTGCTGGACGACGCCATGTTCGCGCTCGAGGAAGCCGAAGCGGCGATCGATGAGGGCATGACGTCGCCGCTGCTGAACGTCTGGTTTGCCAATGACAGGGAGGGCTACGTGGCGGGCGCCTACGGCACCTTCCTGCGCACGCGTGATGGCGGCGATAGCTGGACCGTGGAAGGCAACCGGCTCGACAATCCTGACAACTACCATCTTTACGCCATCGCCCAGTCCGCCGCGGGCACGCTGCTGCTGGTGGGCGAAGCCGGCACGCTGCTGCGCTCAATGGATGGGGGCGACCAGTGGGAACGTCTCGAGACGCCCTATAACGGCTCCTTCTTCGGCACGGTCGCCAGCGGCGATGGCAGCCTGTTGATCTTCGGCCTGCGCGGCAACGTATTCCGGTCGAGCGATGAAGGCGCAAGCTGGACCGCCGTCGATACGGGCGACCAGCGTACGCTGATGTGTGGCACGGCTGACAGCAGCGGATCCGTAGTCCTTGCAGGCTCCGCCGGTGCGGTGCTGCACAGCCGCGACCACGGTGCCAGCTTCCACGTCGTGCCCACCGAGGGCAATAAAGTCTACAGCGGCGTCACGACCGCCCAGGATGGGAGCGCCCTGCTCGTCGGCTTCGGTGGTATTTCTATCATGGCAGGACACAACGATGAGTGAGACGCAGCGCGATCCGACTGGCCTGAACGGAGCCCCTGCGCCGCTTGCAGAGCGACTGCTGTTCGAGAATCGCGTCGCGGTGATCATCGTCTTCGTGCTCGTCACCCTGTTCCTCGGCTACCAGGCCATGCAGCTGCGACCGGACGCCAGTTTCGAAAAAATGATCCCGACGTCGCATCCGTACATCCAGAACTACCTGGACAATCGCGCCGATCTCGCGAGCCTTGGCAACTCGATTCGCATCATCGTGCAGTCGACCGACGGCGACATCTTCGACAAGGACTTCCAGGAAGCGCTGCGGCAGATCAACGACGAGGTCTTCTATATCGCCGGCGTCGACCGTGCCGGCCTGCAGTCCATCTGGACACCGAACATTCGCTGGAGCGAGGTCACCGAGGAGGGCTTCCGCGGCGGCACCGTGATTCCCAGTGACTACGATGGCTCCGAGCAATCGCTCGACCAGCTCCGCGCCAACGTATTGCGCTCGGGGCAGGTCGGCCGCCTGGTCGCCAACAACTTCCGCTCGGCGACGATTATTGCACCGCTGACCGACACCAACCCCGAGACGGGCGAACGGCTCAACTACCGGGACTTCTCGGCGAGCATCGAGCAGCTGGTTCGCGACAAGTACGAAAACGACCGGATCAAGATCCGCGTGACGGGTTTCGCAAAGATCGTCGGCGACCTGATTGAAGGTGCTGCGCAAGTCGCACTGTTCTTCCTGGCCGCGTTCATCATCACCAAGGTCCTGTTGCTGCTGTATTCGCGCTGCTACTGGGCAACGCTGATACCCCTGCTCTGCTCGACCGTCGCTGTCGTGTGGCAGCTCGGCCTGCTGCACACGATGGGCTTCGGTCTCGATCCCTACTCGATGCTCGTGCCGTTCCTCGTGTTCGCGATCGGTATCAGTCACGGCGTACAGATCATCAATAACGTCGCGGCGCGATTCTTCTTCGGCGTTGGTGCATTGTGGTCTGCGAGACGCGCGTTCCGCGCCCTTTACATCGCCGGTTTCATTGCGCTGATCTCCGATGGCATCGGCTTCCTGACGCTCCGGGTGATCGAGATCCCCGTGATCCAGGAGCTGGCACTCACAGCCAGTATCGGCGTCGCCGTGCTGATCTTCACCAACCTGCTCCTGATGCCCGTCCTACTGTCCTACACGGGACTCACGAATTACTGCATGACCTACGTGAAGCGCAGGCAGGAGAAGCCGTCCCGCCTGTGGCCGTTCATTGCCCGCTTCGCCAAACCGCCGTTCGCGCCGATCACCGTCATCATCGGCATCGCACTGTTTGCGATCGGCATTTACGGCGGCAAGGACCTGCGCATCGGCGACCTGGATCCCGGTGCGCCGGAGCTGCGGCCGGATTCGCGTTACAACCTCGACAACGCCTACCTGACCGGCAACTACTCCACGAGTACCGACGTATTCGTCACGATGGTGCAAACGCCGCCGCAGGCTTGTGGCGACTACACGACGGTAGCCGCGGTCGATCGCTTCCAGGAAGTCATGCTGGACACGCCGGGCGTGCAGTCCGTGATCTCGCTCGTGAACATCTCGAAGCGCGTCACCATGGCGATGAACGAGGGCAATCCCAAGTGGCACACGCTGAGCCGCAACCGCTACATCCTGAACAACTCGCTGGCGCTCGTGCCGAGCAACCTGATCAATACGGATTGCAGCATGGTGCCCGTGCTGATCTTCCTGGATGACCACAAGGCCGAGACACTCAAGGCCGTGGTGCGCGACGTCGAGGCATTTGCCGCACAGTACAACAGCGACGACGTGACCTTCCTGCTGGCCGCCGGCAACTCGGGCATCGAGTCGGCAACGAACATCGTCATCAGCAAGGCCCAGTACCAGATGCTCGCGCTGGTCTATGCCGTTGTCATGTTCCTGGTATTCGTTACCTTCAAGTCGTGGCGACCCGTGCTGTGCATCGTGCTGCCACTCGCGCTGACATCCGTCCTGGGCCAGGCCCTCATGGCCTACCTCGGCATCGGCGTGAAAGTCGCGACGCTGCCCGTGATCGCACTCGGCGTCGGCATCGGCGTGGACTACGGTATCTACATCTACAGCAAGATGGACACTTACCTGAAGCGCGGTATCAGCGTGTTCGAATCGTACGTGAAGACCCTGCAGACGACCGGCATGGCCGTTGCGTTCACGGGCATCACGCTGGCGATCGGCGTTGGCACGTGGATCTTCTCACCGATCAAGTTCCAGGCCGATATGGGACTGATGCTCACGTTCATGTTCCTCTGGAACATGCTCGGCGCGCTCACCCTGCTGCCCGCGCTGGCTCATTACCTCATCAAGGTGGAAGCGCCAGCGGCAGGCTGATCTCGACGCGCAGGCCGTTGTCAGTGTTCCTGGCCGTTATCGCTCCGCCGTGTAACGCCGTTGCGCGCGCGGCGATGGCCAGGCCCAGCCCGCCACTCTGTTGTGCGGTGCTGGCCTGTCGCGCCGTTGCCCGATAGAACGGCTCGAAGATACGCTCGAGTTCATCGTCCGGCACTCCGCCGCCCTGGTCCTCGACGGTGATCAGCGCCCGCGCGTCATCGACCGTCAACCCGACCGTCACGTTACCGTCCTCATGGCTGTGCTGCAGCGCATTGCGGATGACATTCTCAATACAGCTACGCAGTGCATTCGGGTAGCCGCTCAGCGTGCATTCGGCGCCCGTTTCCAGCTCGATCCTGGCATCGGTGCCCTGGTGACCGAACTCGTAGCGCACGTCATCCACCACCGCGCGCAACAACTCGTCGAGGCTCACCGTCGACCGGCCCTCATGAAAACCCGAATCCAGCCGCGAGAACTCGAGGATGCGGCCGATAAGTTCGTCGAGCCGTTCCGTTTCCCTTTCGATGCGGTCGAGTTCGACCAGGTCGCCCGTCTTGCGGCGCGCCAGTTCGAGCGCCACACGCAAGCGTGCCAGCGGGGACCGCAATTCGTGCGACACGTTCCGTGTGAGTTCCGTTTGCTGCAGCCAGGCGCGCTGCAGCCCGTCGGCCATGCGGTCGAAATCCTGGGCAAGCAGGCCGATTTCATCGCGCCGCTTGCCGAGGTGCTCCGCGATACGCGTGTCGAGATGGCCGCCCGCGATGGCATTTGCCGACTCGCGGAAGCGGCGGATGGGCCGGGAGATCGTGCGTGCGAGCAGGAACGAGACGATGGCGCTGATGAGCAGTGCGAGCGCCGCAAGCGCTCCCCTGCCACGGTCGACGAACCAGCGCGTCGTGATGCTCCTGGCGGGTAACACGAAGACCGTGTAGACCCGGTTGTCGGGCGCCACCAGTTGCGTAAACGGACGGGCCAGGCGGATGTTGCGTGTGTCGTGCCGCGGTGGCCGGCGTCGGCGATCCGGATCCGCGAAACGCACCATGGCAATCCGCACGGGCGCCGGTAACTTCCGGCCGAGGAGGTCCTTGCCGTTGTCGTCCAGTATGTACACCAGCGACTCGGTCGCGCCGGGCAGTGAGCGTAACCACCGCGTAAGCCCCTCACGGCCCTCCGCGTTGAGCGCCACGCTCGCCTCCATAACCGCGTCGCTGTCTTCGAAGTTCTGCATCATCTCGCGCGTGCGCTCGGCGTACCAGAAACCGAGCGCAGAGGCTGCGACGATGGTGATCACGATGATCGACCAGAACGAGACGAAGATGCGGATGAGCAGGCTACGCATCCGGGCGCCCCTGCTCGTCCACGAGTAGCAAGTAACCGACGCCGCGCTGGCTGCGGATGGACGGATTGTCCACGCCCGCACCCGAGAGTTTGCGGCGCACGTTGCTCACATGCGTGTCGATGCTGCGGTCGTAGGGCATGTAGCGTCGACCGAGCACCTGTTGTGTGAGCTGCTCCTTGGGAACGACCTTGCCGGGCGACTCGGCCAGGCAGCGCAAAAGTTCGAACTCGGTGCCGGTAAGGCGTATCGACTCACCGCCCGCACTGACGCGCCGCGCACGCGCGTCCACTTCCAGCGCGCCGACGCTGAGTGCACCGCCACGTTTCTCGTCGGGCCGGGAACGCCGCATGATGGCCTTGATGCGCGCGAGCAGCTCCCGCGGGTTGAAAGGTTTGGAGAGGTAGTCATCGGCCCCGAACTCGAGGCCGAGAATCCGGTCCACGTCGTCGCCGCGCGCCGTGAGCATGATGATGGGTATGTCGCTGGACCGCCGGACTTCCTTGAGGACGTCGATGCCGTTCATCCCGGGCAGCATGATGTCGAGTATCAGCAGATCCCAGGCGTCCTGCCGGAGGGCCTGTAAACCGTCCTCGCCGCTGAGTCGGGCGCTGACGTCCAGATGATCAGGTGCAAGGAACTCTTTGAGCATTTCGCCGAGCTCCCGGTCGTCATCGATGATGAGGATCTTCGAAGCGGTCATGGGAGGCATCATCGTGGATCAATCCCGCGGCTGCTGCAATGCGGGAAACACCATCCTGACAGTTCTTGACACTCCTTTGCACGGCACTGACGTAACTCCATACGGGACGCCGTACTCTATGCATCACACCCAGCGACCTGAGGAGAACACCATGAGATTCAGCAAGACCGCACTACTCGCCCTTGTATCGACGGCGATGCTGTCCGCGAACGCCTTCGCCGGCGACGACGTCGGACGGCACGGCCCTGGCCGGCATTTCGGCGGACCGGGCTTCGGGATACCTGACCCGGGCATGATTTCCGGCCGTATGGCCGACCGGCTCGACCTGGATGAGACCCAGCGTGAGACCGTGAAAAACATCATGGAGGCTGCACAACCCGAAATGAAAGCA
>JAOUNK010000173.1 GCA_029881015.1 Gammaproteobacteria bacterium
TACCGCTGCGGATTGTCGTGCTGGGCGGTATCTATTCCGGTTTCTTCGCTGTGTCGGAGGCTGCGGCGATCACAGCCCTGTACGTCTTCATCGCCGAGGTGCTTATCAATCGCGAGATCCCGTTCCGCGAGCTCCCGCGGGTCATACGCGAGTCTATGGTGCTCGTCGGCGGCATCCTGATGATCCTGGGTGTGTCCCTGGCGTCGACCTACTACATGATCGACGCCGAAGTGCCGCAAAAACTCCTGCAATTCGTGGCTGAGCTCGTCAGCAGCCCCACGTCGTTCCTCGTATTGCTCCTGCTGTTCCTGCTTGTGCTAGGTGCGATCCTCGATATCTTCTCTGCCATCGTGCTGGTCGTACCACTGATCCTGCCGATCGCGGCCGGGTTCGGTGTGAACGAGGTGCACCTCGGTATCGTATTTCTTGCTGCGATGCAGCTCGGTTACCTGACGCCACCTGTCGGTCTGAACCTGTTCATCGCGAGTTATCGATTCAACAAACCCATCATGCATGTGTACTCAGCGACATTCCCGTTCCTGGTAATCCTCATGCTGTCGGTTATTCTTATTACTTTCCTGCCGGATCTGTCCCTTGTCTTCCTTTCCGGTGACTAAGCGAAAAGGTGTAGCGTGCGGCATAAAATCGAATTCTCTGTGTTCATGTTGGCGTTCTCGCCATTCGCGGTCGCGTCACTCGAGGATGTACAGCTTCCCGCCGGCTTCGTCATCGAGGAATACGCAGACGTGCCCCAGGCGCGCTCTCTCGCGCTGGGGGACAGGGGAACGCTGTTCGTGTCGACCCGGCAGGGTCGTTCCGTGTACGCCGTTGTAGAGCGAGCGGACGGTTCCACGCGCACCATTGAGCTTCTTGGCGGAATGAATACGCCGAATGGCATCGCGTTTCACGAGGGCGACCTGTACGTTGCGGAGATCGATCGCGTCTATCGTTACAAGAATATTGAAGATCACCTCCACGATGCTCCGGCCGGTGAAATTCTCGACATCGACCTGCCATCGGACAGCCACCACGGTTGGCGCTACATCGGTTTCGGTCCGGACAAGAAGCTCTACATCAGCATAGGTGCGCCCTGCAACGTGTGCGATGAGTCCGGCTACGCAGAAATCATTCGAGTGAATCCGGACGGCACCGGGCGTGAGACCTACGCATCCGGCATTCGCAATTCCGTGGGCTTCACGTGGCACCCGGAATCCAAGGACCTGTGGTTTACAGACAACGGGCGAGACATGCTCGGGGACGACCTGCCGCCCTGCGAGCTGAATCGTGCTGGACGTCAGGGTCTGCACTTCGGATTTCCGCAGTGCCATGCGGGCGAGATCCTGGATCCAAAGTACGGCAAAGGGCAAAAGTGTGACAACTACACGCCGCCGGTCCGGAAACTTGGGCCGCACGTGGCGCCCCTCGGCCTGAAATTCTACACGGGGGACATGTTTCCGCCGGAGTACCGGAACCAGGTCTTTATCGCGGAACACGGCTCATGGAATCGGTCCAAGAAAATAGGCTATCGCGTTTCGATCGTGCGGCTGGAAGGAGATTCAGCCATATCGTACGAACCGTTTGCCTTCGGCTGGTTGCAGGGAGAGTCGGTCTCCGGTCGCCCCGTGGATCTGATCGTAAAGGAAGACGGTTCATTGCTCGTCAGCGACGATTACGCGGGTAAGATTTATCGCATCAGCTACGTTGGCGATGCTGTTAAGGAAATGACGTATGAGTAGTGGCAACTTCGTGGTGCGCTTTTTCGGCGCGATCTGGCGCGGCGCCGATGGACTGCGTAAAGTCCTGCACCTGGTCCTCCTGCTGTTCCTGTTCCTGCTGTTCTTCGGCGCGATCTCCGGTGACGCTCCGCACCTCGTGCCTCAGCGTGCGGCGCTCTTCCTGCAACCGGCAGGCGCATTGGTCGAGCAGGTGGCGGGCGATCCCTATGACCGTGCCGTCGCCCAACTGACACGGAAGCCGGTGCCCCAGACGTTGGTATCCGACGTTGTCGAAGCGCTGGAATCCGCCCGCGACGATGATCGTATCGAGATCGTGCACCTGGAGCTTTCGGCGTTGGGAGGCGCCGGTCTCAGCAAGTTGCAGCGCGTGGCCGCGGCCATGGCGCGCTTTCAGGAGACAGGCAAGCGCATCGTTGCGAGCGCCGACTACTACTCACAACAGGCCTACTACCTGGCGGCCCATGCCGACGAGGTGTATATGCACCCGGAAGGCATCGTTTACCTGCAGGGTTATGGCGCCTATCGCAACTACTTCAAAGACGCGATCGATCTGCTGCGCATCGACTGGAATGTCTTCAGGGTGGGCACTCACAAGTCCTTCGTTGAACCCTACACGCGTATGGACATGTCGCCGGAGGATCGCGAATCGCGATTGCACCTGATCGGGCAGTTCTGGCGTATGTACCAGGATGACGTGGTCTCGGCACGCGGCCTGGCGCCAGGCGCGATTGATGACTACGCGCAAAACATGGTGCAGCACGTCGCGAATGCAAACGGCGATATTGCGCAAGCCGCCGTCGATCACGGCCTGATCGACGACCTGCTCGGGCGTGCCGAATTGCGCGAGGTCCTGCAAGGCTACGTCGGTGTCGATGCGGATGACGATTCCATGTATGCGGCCGTGAGTATGTCTAACTACCTTGGCCAGGCGCGTCTCCTTGGCGGGGATCGCCTGAAGTCTGAGAATATTGCGATTATCGTCGCGGCCGGCGACATTCTCGACGGCTCGCAGCCGGCCGGAACTATCGGCGGTGAGTCGACAGCTTTGCTGCTGCGGCGCGCCCTGACCGACGAGACAGTGAAAGCCGTAGTGCTCAGGGTGGACAGCCCGGGAGGCAGCGTATTCGCTTCCGAAGTGATAGCCCAGGAAATCGAGGCGCTGCAGGAAGCCGGTAAGCCCGTTGTGGCTTCCATGGGTAGCGTCGCGGCGTCAGGCGGCTACTGGATTTCCGTTGTCGCGGACCGCGTGCTTGCAAGTCCGGCGACAGTAACCGGATCCATCGGGATTTTCGGTATGGTGCCGACGTTTCAACGAACGCTCGACATGGTCGGTGTTGCGACCGACGGGGTAGGGACGACTCCGTGGGCGGGCGAACTACGTAGTGACCGCGAAATGGGCGAACACACCAAGCAGCTTTTCCAGATGGTCATCGAGGATGGCTACAACGACTTCATATCCGGCGTGGCCGAGAATCGTGAGCTCGACAAGGACTACGTGGACTCCATCGGGCAGGGGCAGGTATGGACCGGCAACGATGCGTTCGAGAACGGGCTGGTCGATCAGCTCGGGGATCTCGACGATGCAATCGTCGCGGCTGCCGAACTGGCAGGGCTGGCCGACGGTGAGTACGGTGAGAAGCTGATCGAAAAGCGGCTGACCGCGACCGAGCAGATGATTCTCGACTTCCTGACGATCGTGCAGGTGGCAGGAATCGAGCCCGGCGCTTTCGTCAGGTCACCCACGCCGGTCGAGGTATTTGCGGATCGGATGCAGGAACTGTTGTCTGATGTCCGTCGATTCAACGACCCGAAAGGCATGTATTCGCACTGTTTTTGCGAGCTGGATTGAACCCCGTCCTACGCACTATTCCGAATTGACACTTCGCACGCCTGTTGCATACTAAGGTCGCGAAATGGCAAATCTGGCGAAAGCCAGTGACGCAAAGCCACGGGTCCTCGCATCCTCCGCGACGCATTCCGCTACGCCACGAAGGACCCAGGATCGCCGAGCTACCGACACTGTATATGGCTTATCAAAAGGATATGGGTCATGTTTTCCGTGCAGAAGATCCCGGTTTCAGTCATTCTACTGACACTGCTCGTAGCGTATTTCTTCATAACCGGACAGTTGCCCTAGGAGTCTGAGCACGTAAATGGAACGACTCAGGACTATTTTGTGAGATAGAACGAAATAGTCGTTACTACACGTACATCTTTCTCGATCTTCATCGTGTCGGAGTAGTTTTCTCCGACATCCTTGATGATGAATCCACCTTGCCTGGCAGAGCGGATGCCGCCGACGTCGACTCCGGCGTTCGACGCAAACTCGTTTGCCGCGAGGCGCGCGTTGGTTGTTGCTTCCTTGAGCATTTCGGGCTTGATCTCGTTCAGCCCCGTGAAGTAGTAGGACGGTGCGTTGTTCCGAATGTCGACACCTTGCGCGATGAGTTCATTGAGCTTGGAACGGGCCTCGGACACGAGCCGAACCTTGTCGGTCTCGACCTCGATGGAACCCGTCAGGTAGAAACGTTCCTCGACAAGGACCTGGTCATCGTCTCGAAATTCCTGGTGGTTATAGTCAACGACCCCGGGCGTAATCTCCGCTTCGCCGAAGCCGCTTTCCAGCAGTATCCCCACGATTTTCGACCGGTCGGCTTTGGACTTTTCGTATAACGCCTGCATCGCGGCCTCGTCGCGGCCTGTCACAGTGTACTGGATACGCCAGAACGCGCGGTCGGCCTCAACCCTGCGTTCGGCCAGGCCTTTAACTTCGGCCGTGTTGATACCCACGCTGGAGTTGTACATGGTCTGGCCGACGAAATAGCCGGCTGCCGCGATACCCAGCGACAGTATTAGCGCAGGCAGGAAGGTGAAGCTGCGATTCGTTTGGCTCATATCAGTTCCAATGCAGGATGATTTTACCGGACTGACCGGACTCCATCAGTTCGAATGCCGGCTGGAATTCGTCGATATCGAAATGATGCGTAATGATCGGCTCCATGTTGAGCCCGCTCTGCAGCATGCTCGACATTTTGTACCAGGTCTCGAACATCTCCCGACCGTACACGCCTTTCAGTACCAGCCCCTTGAAGATCACGTCATTCCAGTTGATGGCCATGTCGCTCGGGGGAATACCGAGGATGGCGACCTTGCCGCCATGGTGCATGGTGCGCAGCATGTCGCGAAAGGCCTGCGGATTCCCGGACATTTCCATACCGACATCGAAGCCTTCGACCATACCGAGTTCCCGCATCGTGTCGTCAATGGTCGTCGTCGTGACATTAATCGCACGTGTCGCGCCCATCTTGCGTGCGAGGTCGAGACGATAGTCGTTGACGTCGGTGATGACGACGTGCCGAGCGCCCGCATAGCGAGCGATGGCAACGGCCATGATGCCGATCGGGCCGGCGCCGGTGATGAGGACGTCCTCGCCGACAAGGTCGAATGACAATGCCGTGTGGGTGGCATTGCCAAGGGGGTCCAGAATGGCTGCCATCTCGTCCGAAATCGCATCGGGAAGCTTGAACGCATTGAATGCAGGGACCGAGATGTACTCGGCAAACGCACCCGGACGGTTCACGCCGACACCGAAGGTGTTCATGCAAAGGTGCCGGCGGCCTGCACGACAATTGCGACAGACACCACAGGTTATGTGGCCTTCAGCGGAGACGCGGTCGCCGATCTCGAAACCCATGACCTCGATACCCTTAGCGACGATCTCACCGCTGAATTCATGGCCGACCGCCATTGGCACGGGGATCGTCGCTTGCGCCCAGTCGTCCCATTTGAAAATGTGAATGTCGGTGCCACAGATCGCAGTGCGTCTTACCTTGATCAATACATCGTTGTGGCCGACCTCCGGTTTCTCGATGTCCTCCATCCAGATGCCGCGTTCTGCTTTTGATTTGACCAGTGCTTTCATCATCGAGTCCTAGATTGAAGCCTAGCTGATTACGCCCAGTTCACGACCGACGTCCGTGAAGGCGTCGATCGCCTTGTCGAGTTGCTCGCGAGTCAGGCCCGCGGACATTTGCGTGCGAATACGGGCCTGACCCTTGGGTACGACCGGGAACGAGAAGCCGATAACATAGATACCGCGCTCGAGGAGTTTGTCCGCCATCGTCGTTGCCAGTCTTGCGTCGCCCAGCATGACCGGGATTATCGGGTGCTCGCCGGGCTTCAGGTCGAAGCCACGCGCCGTCATTTCGCCGCGGAAATAGGCCGCATTCTCATGCAGCTGTTGCTGCAGCGAGTTGTCGCGTTCGAGCAGGTCGAGCACGGCGATTGACGATGCGGCGATCATCGGCGCTACTGAGTTCGAGAACAGGTAGGGGCGGGAGCGCTGGCGCAGCCAGCCCACGATTTCCTTACGGCCGGACGTGTAGCCGCCCGACGCGCCGCCCAGTGCCTTGCCGAGCGTGCCGGTAATGATGTCCACCCGACCCATGACGCCGCGGTACTCATGCGTCCCTTTGCCATGTTCGCCCATGAACCCGGCCGAGTGGCAGTCGTCGATCATGGTCAGCGTGTCGAACTCGTCGGCCAGGTCGCAGATCCCTTGCAGGTCGGCAATCGTGCCGTCCATCGAAAACACGCCGTCGGTTACGACCAGGCCCACATTGGCGTTGCTTGCGGCTTCGAGCTGTGCGCGCAGGTCCGCCATGTCGTCATTGGCATAGCGATAACGCGCGGCCTTGCATAAGCGGATGCCGTCAATGATGCTGGCATGATTCAGGGCATCGCTGATCACGGCATCGTCAGGGCCGAGCAGTGTTTCAAACAGTCCGCCGTTTGCGTCGAAGCAGGAAGGGTAGAGAATGGTGTCCTCTGTACCCAGAAACGCGCTGATGCGTTCTTCGAGCGCCTTGTGAATCGTTTGCGTGCCGCAAATGAAGCGTACCGAGGCCATGCCATAGCCGTATTCGTCGAGCGCCTTGTGCGCCGCGGCTATGATTTCCGGATGGTTGGCCAGGCCGAGGTAGTTATTTGCGCAGAGATTCAGTACTTCCCTGGTGCCGCCGTTTGACTTGACCTCGATAGCAGCTTGCTGGGGTCCGGCGATCAGGCGTTCCTTCTTGAACAGGCCTTCGCCGTGGAGGGCCTCGGTTTGCTCGGCGAGCGAGGAGAGGAATTTGGCAGGCACGGGATTGCTCTTCTGTGTGGTTGGACGCAAAGTATATCAGCAGGAAGAAGGAGATCGACTGTGGCTGACCGCAACTTGCGGCTCGACAGATGGCTGTGGTTTACGCGCTTTTACAAGACGCGCTCGGCTGCAAGCGCCGCGGTGCAGGGCGGGCATATCCGCTTGAACGGGGAACGATCACGCAGCTCGAACAAGGTGACGATTGGCGATCGGATTCGGGTAGTCCGCAATCAGCTTACCTACGAACTGACGGTTGTGGGTATTCCCTCGCGGCGCGGACCGGCGGCC
>JAOUNK010000174.1 GCA_029881015.1 Gammaproteobacteria bacterium
TGTTTCCGGCGACGAGTCTATGCCGCCGAGGACGCCCATGACGAACTGAACAAACACGGGTTTCTGGATCAGTCCTTCGCGCAGGTAGAACGCGAGCGTCTGGATATGGCCGACGTCGTAGCACTCGAATTCAAAGCGGGTGCCGTGGCCTTCGCCCAGCTGCTGGAAGATCCTCTCAATGTCGGCGAAGGTGTTCTTGAAAACAACCTCGCGCGTGGCCTCCAGCAGCCTGGGTTCCCACTCATGTTTCCATTCGCTGTGCCGGCGCTGCATCGGGAACAGCCCGAAATTCATCGAGCCCATATTCAGCGACGCCATTTCGGGTTGCGCGAGATTGGGCGCCGCGAGCCGTTCCTCGAGGGTCATCAGGGAACTGCCGCCTGTCGTGATATTGATCACGGCGTCGCACTCGTTCTTGATGCGTGGCAGGAACTGCATGAAGACGTCGGGGTCGGCCGTGGGCCTGCCGTTCTCCGGATCGCGCGCGTGCAAATGCAATATGGCCGCGCCGGCATCTGCCGCTGCCACCGCCTGCGTGGCGATTTCATCGGGCGTAACCGGCAAATGCGGGCTCATTGTCGGCGTGTGAATCGAGCCGGTTACCGCGCAGGTAATAATGACCTTGTCGTTCATGCGTGCCTCGCAGTGTTAACGGGCAGCCCCGAGGATTTCGCGAAGGCGTCGAGACTCTCTGTCAGGAGCTGCAGTATCTCGTCCAGATCTGCGTCGGTAACGATCAGCGGCGGGCAGACCATGAAGTGGTCACCAATAGTACCGCCGCGCGTGCGCCGGGAGTAGATGATCAGGCCGCGTTGATACGCCTCCTCCACGAGCTTCACATGTGCATTGAGGTCGGCAGGCAGGGGCTCCATCGTGCCGCGGTCAGAAACCAGCTCAAACGCCAGCAACAAACCTTTGCCGCGCACATCGCCGATGAACGGATAACGATCCATGAGGCCCGACAGCAATGATTTGAGGCGCGCCCCCTGCGCGGCGGCATTGTCGATCAGCTTTTGCTGCAACACCTCCTCGAGTACGGCGAGACCGGCGGCACAGGCGAGTGGGTTGCCTGCATACGTGTAGCCATGCGCGAATCCACCGTGCTCCATGACGGTTGCGACGATCTCATGGTTTGCGGCCATCGCGCCCAGCGGCGCGTAGCCTGCAGCAAAGCCTTTTGCCATGGCGATGATGTCCGGCTGCAGATTCCAATGCTCCGATGCGAGGAACCGCCCGGTACGCCCGGCGCCGGTCATGACCTCATCGGCAATCAGCAGCACACCGTATTCACGGCAGATGTCCTGTACTTCGTGGTACCAGCTGTCCGGGGCAACCAGGGCGCCCGTGGAGGCACCACCCACCGGCTCCATGATGAAGGCCAGGACTGAATCCGGGCCCTGGCGTTCGATCTCCGCGCGCAGCATTTCGGCATAGCGCAGGCCGCGTTCTTCATGCGTCAGTTCATCGCGGTCGAGGTAGCAGGTGGCCGCCGGCACCTTGGGCATTTCCCGGATCATGGCGCGAAACGGTTCGACAAACTGGTGCATGCCCGTAATGGCAACGGCGCCCAGCGTCGAGCCGTGATACGACGGAAACAAGGAAATGACTTTCCAGCGCTTTTTCTGGCCGTTCATGAACGCGTACTGCCGGGCAAGCTTCAGGCAGCTCTCGACGCACTCGGAGCCGCCCGAGACAAAGAATATCCGGTCAAGCCCTGGTGGCATCAATGACGCCGTCAGCGTCGCCAGCGATTCGGCGGCATCGTTCTCAAAGTGCAGACGATAGGCAAACGTCGCATCGTCCATCTGCCTCTTCATGGCGGCGAGAACACGCGGATTCGAATGCCCGATGTTTGAGACCATCGGCCCGCTCGATGCGTCGATGTAGCGCTTGCCGTTGGTGTCCCACAGGTAGATTCCCTCGGCACGCGCAACGCGTGGACGCCGGCTGGTCGTTTGGTAGAAGAGGTGGCTCTTGCTCATGGGCATCTGTCAATCAATCGATCGGGTAGCGTTCCAGCAAGGGGCCAAGCGCCTCTTTAAGGGGCCCGAGATGGACTTCGAAATTGCGCCATTGAGCGAGGCCCTCCTTGTAAACGGGTTGTCGCACCTGTTCGGAGCTCGGCGTACGGATCGCCCTTTCGGTTTCGTAGAATCGCAGGCACTGCTCCTCGAAAGGCAGCCCACAATAGTCGAGCAGGCGACGAATCTGATTCTCGGTGTCCGCGACCATGTCTTCGTACTGCACACGATGTACCCGACCCGGCAGCACCTCGTCCCAGTGATCCATGAGCGTCACATAGTCGCGATAATAGTGGCCGAGGTTGGTGAGGTCGTAGGTGAAGGCCTGACCGTGAGCGAACAACTGTTTGAAACAGGAGAAGCCGCCTGACATCGGGTGCCGTCGTGCATCGATGATCTTCGCGTTTGGCAGGATCATGTGAATCAGGCCGATATGCTTGAAATTGTTGGGCATCTTGTCGATGAAAAACGGCAGGCCATGTCGTACGGCCTGGGTCGATTGAATGTAGCCGTCTCCAAGTTCGCGGGCCTGGTCGTCGCTCAGTGTTGTGAGAACCTCCGGATAGTCGGATGCCGGGTTCTTGCGGGATTTCTTGCCGAGGCGGCGCGAGATCGCAATGATGTCCGGTAGCTCGGCAGTTCCCTCAACCTGTGAATGGCTCGCGAGAATCTGTTCGAGCAGGGTGGATCCGGCACGTGGCAGCCCGACGATGAAGATCGGGTCCGGCGCCTCGCTTCCCCAACCCCGGCGCGCCGCGAAGAAATCACTGTTGAGCGTCCTGATCTGTCGGGCAGTGTCAAAAACGTTCGTCTTGGCATTGTGCCGATGCCGTTTGCTGCGCATTGCGTTGCCGCGCTGGTAATAATCGAATGACTTGTCGAACTCCCGCCGGTCTTCCATCGCCTTGCCCAGTGCGAACAACAGGTGTGACTGGTCGTCGGGATCACCCGCTTCCTCGTCGATCTGCGCCTGCATGTCAGCGATGTCCGCATCGGTGAATCGAAAGGTCTTGAGGTTGGCGAGGCTCCAATACGCTTCACCGGTCTGCGGCCGCAACTTGATGGCGGTCCGGTAGGCCTGGATCGATTCGTCCAGGCGACCGACGGTTTTCAGGGTATGACCGTAGTTCATGTGGGCCCCGGACTGCCGCGGATACTCGCTCAGGAACGCTTCGTACAGGTCCAGCGCCACTGCATGATCGCCTTTACGGACGAGGTTGGACCCTTTCAGCAAGAGGTAGTTGGGATTGTTCGGTTCCGCAACGAGCAAGCGCTCGAGTTCGGCCAGCGCCTCGTCGAATCGCTGCCGGCGCGAAAGGGCGAGCGCATAGTTCTGGCGCGCGAGGTGAAATTCAGGCGCCAGTTCCAGGCAACGCTCAAGCAGATGGATCGCGTCGTCGACCTGCCCAACTTCCAGGCCAATAGCCGCCAGCATGCGAATCGCCACAACATCGACCGGGTCTTTTCTTAGCACTTCTCTCGTGAGTCGCTCGGCTACCGGGAATTGTCTCTTGCGTAACTTTTCGGCGGCTTCGATCAATTCCGGATGTCGGGTGACGGCGGCCAGATGCCTGTCGTAGGCTTCTTCGCTGCCACGTGCGTCGCCGCGCGCACTGAGCTGATCACCGAGGGAACGCCAGGCAGCGGCGTGCCCCGGGTCCAGCTGCAAAACCCTGTTCAGGACTTCAATGGCTTCGTCACCCCGTCCGGTGGCGCCGAGGCAGAGAGCGTGCTCATGCAGAATATTGGCGTCTTTGTCGTATTGCCGGGCGACGTGCTCAATGACCGCCAGTCCTTCTGTGGGCTTGCCCTGCAGCCGCAACGCGGCGGCCAGAACATGCTTTGCCGGCGGTGTGTCGGCAACTACCTTGAGAATCTCCTCCGCCTGTTCCTGGGCGAGCACAGGATTCACTGCAAGCAAATTCACGGCGTGTGATAACGCCGTTTTCAAGTCTGCGTTGTTAGGCTCATTGTTCACAATATGAATTTTACCTGTGCAGCGCCCCGACTGATGCAGATTTGCCACACGACAAATGACCATTCGTGCTTGTGTTCGCAACTCCGTCAGGTGCACTATAGCGACAAACGGGTTGATGAGTTAATTGGTATTTGAGCACAACTAATGTGTTGGGGGGGATGTGCAAATGAAGCAATTTAGACGAAAGCCACTGGCTGCTGCGGTTTCGGCTGCGGTTACAGGGTCAGTGCTGATTACAGGCGCTACAGCGCCAGCCCATGCGCAACAGCCAACTGCGGCGCTGGAGGAAATCGTTGTAACCGCGCAAAAGCGCGAAGAGAATCTGCAGGATGTCGCAGTGTCCGTGCAGGTGCTCGGCAACACGCAACTCGAACAGCTCAACCTGAACAATTTTGCGGACTACATCGAGTTCCTGCCGACGGTTTCGTTCCAGTCCCAACGACCGGGCGTTTCGCAGGTTTACATGCGCGGTATTTCCAGTGGTGGTGACGGTGTTCATTCGGGCTCGATGCCGAGTGTTGGCGTCTACCTCGACGAGCAGCCGGTTACTACGATCAACCGCGTACTGGATATTCATGTTTACGACGTCAATCGCATCGAGACGCTCGCCGGACCGCAGGGAACGTACTTTGGCGCCAGCAGCCAGGCCGGCACGATGCGGATCATCACCAACAAGCCGGAATTGAACGAGTTCGATGCAGGATTCGATGTGACTGGCAGCTCGGTTTCCAAAGGGGATACCGGCTATACGGTTGAGGGATTCGTCAATATTCCGATCAGCGACAGAGCAGCAATACGCCTCGTTGGCTGGCACGATCAAGCGCCGGGCTACATCGACAATGTTCTGTCGTCGGTAACGCTCGAGGGCGTTGGTGTCACCAACACCAACACCGCGCTCGTCGAGGAAGACTTCAACGACGCCACAACGACCGGTATGCGTGCCCTGTTGAAGATTGACCTGAACGAGAACTGGACGGCGACGCCCGGTCTCATGGTCCAGGATCAGGATACCAATGGTGTTTTCACGCATGACCCGGAAGATGTTGGCGACCTGCAGGCACAGCGTTTCTTCGCAGAGTCCTATGATTACTCCTGGTACCAGGCTTCCCTGACCGTCGAAGGCTCTATCGGCGGCCTGGATGTCGTCTACGCAGGCGCCTACCTGGATCTGGATCAGGACAGCATCGACGACTACACGCACTACGCCCAGTACCTGGACAATTACTACGGTTACTACGGTGGTTGTTATCACTACGACTCGAGTGGCCTGAACTGTACGGATCCAAGCCAGTTCATCTCGAGCGACGAGAAGTTCAGCAAGCAAAGCCATGAATTCCGTCTGCAGTCGGATAGCGACCAGCGATTCCGCTGGATGGTAGGTGCGTTCCTGCAACGCCAGGAGCACAACTTCGATCTGCAGTGGGAGGTTCCGGATATGGATCCGGCCTTCTCACTGGACGCGTGGCCTTACGGTACCGTGGTGGAGGGCAAGCAGGTTGTCTGGCAAACGAAACAGGACCGCGTCGATCGTGACATGGCCTTGTTCGGCGAAGTCAGTTTCGATGTCAACGACAAACTGACCCTGGTTGGCGGCGTGCGCTTCTTCGACTTCGAGAATTCCCTGTCCGGGTATACAGGCGGTCTCAATCGCTGTCTCGACGTCAATGACATGCCGCAGTATCCCTGCTATTCCGCCGCACCCAATGTGAACGATGTTTCCGAGGGTGACGGTGAAACGATCAAGTTGAGTGCGAATTACAACGTCACGGATGATGCGATGTTGTATGTGACGTACTCGGAGGGTTTCCGGCCGGGTGGCGTCAATCGCTCTGTTGCAGCCGGCCTGCCGAAGTACGATCCGGACTTTGTAGACAATTACGAGATCGGTTGGAAGACCATGTGGATGGATGGGCGACTCCGTTTCAACGGTGCCGCGTATCGACTGGACTGGGACAATTTCCAGTTCGCGTTCCTGGATTTCGATATTTCGCCGCTGACGATTATCCAGAACATCGGCCAGGCGCAGACGACAGGTATCGAGTTTGACATGGTGTTTGCGGCAACCGATGACCTCACATTGTCCCTGTCGGCTTCGTACAACGATGCCGAATTGCAAGAGCCGTACTACCGGAATGCGCAGGAGCAAATAGACGGTGATCCGCCACGTGCCCCGGCGGGCACGGAAATGCCGTTCGTGCCAAAACTCCAGTATTCCGCTATCGGTCGATTCAATTTCGAGACGGGCCGATTCCCGGCTTATGTGCAGGCAGCGTTCGCCTATACGGACGATTCATGGAGCAATCTTGAAACAGCGCTTAGAGAGGAACAGCCGTCGTACTCGATTTTGAATCTCGCGGCGGGCTTGCACGGCGAGCAATGGTCGCTGGATCTGTTCCTCGATAACGCGACCGACGAACGTGCGCAGATCGTTCGCTACGGTGTCGGCTACTACGATCCGTATGACTCGATCACGCAGGATTCGGAGATTCTCGTAAATCGGCCACGCACCATCGGTTTGCGATACGGTCGTCGCTTCTGAGCGTAGCTCGATAGTTGTTACAATGGCCATGGAAACCCCATGGCCATTTTTTTTGGAGTAGCGCACTTGCGAACACCGTCATCCTTAATGCAACTGGGTTCGGCTATGGGTCTGTTGTGCGGCGCCCTGCTGGCGACCGCCGCCTATGCCGAACGGCGTCCGGTGCTGGACCAGATCGATGTCCCGCACAACTACTACTTCCGGGAAATGTACTTGCCGCAGTTGACGTCGGGACCGAGTTCACTTGCCTGGACACCTGACGGCACGGCGCTGGTGTACTCGATGCAGGGCAGCCTGTGGCGGCAGGCGCTCGACTCCGATACGGCCGTGCAACTGACCAGGGGGCCGGGCTATGACTTCCAGCCAGACGTCTCCCCTGACGGCAGCAAGGTTGTGTTCGCACGCTACCGTGCGGACGCGATCGAACTCAATTCACTGGATCTCGAGAGTGGCGAGATCACGGCGCTCACCACCGGAGGCGACGTCAACGTCGAGCCTCGCTGGTCGCCGGATGGCGCCCGCCTGGCATTTGTATCGACCCGCCGGGGAGGGCGATTTCATGTGTTCGTGGGTGAGTTC
>JAOUNK010000175.1 GCA_029881015.1 Gammaproteobacteria bacterium
ACAATGCGAGGACCTGGTCACGGGCTGCTCGGGCTTCCTCGAGCCGGGCAAGGCTGGAATTCATGAGGTCCTTGACTTGGGTCAGTCGCGCCCGCCACTCCGATATTTCACGCGGCGTCGCTACGGAACGGGGGTCGGCTGTGAATGCAAACGGCACGCGTTCTTCCAGGTCACCGATACTGACTCGCAAAGTGTACGCCCCGGGCAGGGCGCTCGGCCCGCTGAATCCGGCGAAGAGCGCAATATCGGGAATGCAAAGCAGTTCCGCTTCATGCAGGTCCCAGCTCCACTTGTTCAGGCCCTTTTCCAGCGTCGGGTACTTGATCTCGAAAGGTCGTCGCGGGTCCATGTTGCTGATGCGGCAGCGATCGAAATCGCTTTCCTGGCTCGAATAATGGCGCACCAGATTGCCGTTACTGTCGAGAATGTCGATTGAGAGAACAGCATCCTCGGCAGGCGCCTCTTTAAGGTAGTAATAGATCTGGACACCCGAGGGCGGGTTCGCACCTTCAAAATTGCTGGGGTCACCACCGGGAAACCCTCGCGAGATCGTCGCGGGGCGGAACACATGCAGCGCTTTATTCTCCAGTTCAGGTGCGTGTTGCCGAATGATGTGCAGGTCATCCAGAACCCAGAACGCTCGTCCCTGCGTCGCGGCGACCAGGGTGTCCTGGCGAATGGCGAGATCGGTAATGGGGACGGGCGGCAGGTTCAGCGTCAGGGACTGCCAGTCGTCACCGTCGTTGAAGGAAACGAACATTCCGGCCTCGGTGCCCGCGTACAGCAGTCCCTTTCGTTCAGGATCCTCACGCACAACCCGAACGAACGTATTCTCGGGAAGCCCCTTGTCGATACGCCGCCATTGTTTGCCGAAATCCGTGGTGCGATAGATGTAGGGTCGGAAGTCATTCAGCTTGTAACCTGTCACCGCGGCATACGCAGTACCCGGGTCGTGCGGGCTGAGCTCGATGGCATTGATCATGGCCTCAGAACCGTGTTTCGGTGAAATATTCGACCAGCTTTTGCCTCCGTCTCTTGTCAGGTGTATCAGGCCGTCATCACTGCCAACCCAGATCGCCCCTTTCTCGTGAGGTGATTCCACAACATAGAAGATCGTGTTATAGAATTCGGCGCCGACGTTCTCAGGCGTCAAAGGGCCACCATTGCGTCCCTGTTTCGCCGGGTCGTTCCGTGTCAGATCCGGGCTGATCTCGGCCCAGGTCAGGCCGCGATCCGAGGACTTGAGTAATTTCTGCGTTCCGTAGTAAATAACGGCCGGGTCGTGCGGAGACATGGCCACGGGAGCGTTCCAGTTACTGCGGTATTTCAGATCACGCGAGTCCTTGCCGTAGACCATCTCCGGGTAAGGAATAATCGAGCGCGTAAGTCGGGTGTCGCGATCAAACTCCGTTAATGTGCCATTGATCGTTGTTGCGTAGACCAGCCTGGGGTTGTCCGGGTCGAGCGCTATATGGGCGCTTTCGCCCCCACCGACAGAGAAATAGTCGTCTACGCCAATGCTCCGGTCGTACGCGCGACTGGCGATCGCAACGGTCGAATTGTCCTGCTGCCCGCCGTAGATGCGAAAGGGCACCTGGTTGTCCGTCGTTACGCGATAAAACTGTGCGGTCGGCTGGTTCATGATGCTCGACCAGCTCTCGCCGCCATCGAAAGTAATCGTGGCACCGCCGTCGTTGCCATTGATCATGATCCTGTTGTCATCGGGATTAATCCAGTGATCATGATGGTCCCCGTGCGGAGTGCTCTTCTTTTCCCAGGTCTTGCCTCCGTCAATTGATTTCATGAGCGGAACATTCAGGACCCAGACCGTATCCTCATCCGTCGGGTCGGCCGTAATATGGTTGTAGTACCAGGCGCGAGTGTGCAACACGCGATGATTGTTGATGAGCTTCCAGCTATCGCCCGCATCATCACTGCGATAGAGGCCGCCTTTTTCCGGTTCGGCTTCGATGATTGCGTAAACACGATTCGAATTGCTCGCAGAGACATCCACGCCGATCTTGCCGACGACCTTGGGCAGGCCGGCTTCCAGGCGGGTCCAGGAATTGCCACCATCGGCGGATTTGAATATTCCGCCGGCCTCACCGCCGGAATGAATGAACCACGGCTTGCGCCCGTGCTCCCACATCGCTGCATACAGGATGCGCGGATTGTTGGGATCCATTACCAGGTCCGACGCGCCGGTGTTCTCGTCGACCGACAGAACCTGTTGCCATGTCTTGCCACCGTCCAACGTCCTGTATATGCCACGCTCTTGCGATGGCGCCCAGATAGCGCCCTGGGCAGCTACAAAGGCGATGTCGGGATTGACAGGATGGATCTCGATTGCAGAAATCTGGCCCGTCTTGCCAAGGCCCACATGCGTCCATGTGGTGCCGCCGTCGTCCGACTTGTAAACACCATCGCCATGGCTGGTAGTGACGCCGCGGATCGGTGACTCGCCTGTGCCGACATACAATATGTTGCCATCGGATTCGGATACGGCAACGGCGCCTATCGTGCCAACCTTGAAGTGCTTGTCCGAGATGTTCTGCCAGGTAGTGCCGGCGTTCTCCGTTTTCCAGACGCCGCCACCCGTCGCCCCCATGTAGTAAAGCATCGGGTTGTTGCGCACACCGGTTACCGTGGTTACGCGGCCGCCGCGATACGGCCCGACCAGTCGCCATTCAACAGCCGACAACAGTGAAGGGTCGTCGGTGTCCCTGGCATGCGCCGTCGATGAAAGAGCGATCAAACCACTAATGGCAACCATTAGAAGTGCGGTTAGACGGAGAATGGAAATTGGCGAGCTCATGCAAGACTCCTTTTGTCCTGACTTGAATTCAGGCCGGATGCGGGTCCAGTTTTTTTATCGTGATTCCGAATGCGCCATACAGTATGGAGACGAACGGGTTGATCAGGTTGAAGAAGGCAAACGGCAAGTACGCAAAGGTTGCCACGCCAAGCGTTGCTGACATGTAGGCCCCACAGGTATTCCATGGCACCAGCGGTGAGGTCAGGGTTCCGCAATCCTCGATGACCCGGGACAGGTTGCGCGGGTCGAGACCACGACGCTGAAACTCCGCTTTGTACATGCGGCCGGGCAGCACGATGGAAATATATTGATCTGCCGCAACGATGTTGGAGCCAATGCAGGTGACGGCCGTTGTGAAAATCAGTGCGCCGGTGCTGTGCGCTGCACGTAACGCGGCGCGAATCAGTCGCTCCAGCATGCCGGCGTGTTCCAGTACGGCGCCGAACGACAACGCACAGATAATCAGCCAGATAGTCGTGAGCATGCTCGACATGCCACCCCGGGACAGAAGGTCGTCAACGGTAACCACCCCGGTCGTTGAAACATAGCCGTTGGCGAGCACTGACCAGACGCCCTTCGCCAGCGCAAGCGATGTCGCGAGTTCGGGCGTTGCAGCGATCGCGATAACGACGTCAGGCTGCAGCGCAACCGCGGTGACTCCGCCGAGAAGTGCGCCAATGAGAATCGTGGGCAACGGCGGAAACTTGCGCATGGCCAACGTGAATACAACGAGGAGCGGAATCAGCGCCAATGGCGTGATATGGAAGGTCTCGCCCAGGGTCCGGGTGGTGACTTCGAGCGCGGCGCTGTCGATCTCTGCCGTTGTGCGCAAGCCCACAATGGTGAACAGTAGCAGCGCGATCAGGAATGACGGGCCGGTCGTCCAGATCATGTGGCGTATGTGTGTAAAGAGATCAGTGCCGGCCACCGCAGGTGCAAGATTGGTAGTATCAGATAACGGCGACATCTTGTCCCCGAAATACACGCCGCTCACAACGGCACCGGCAGTGATTTCAGGGGAGAGCCCGAAGCCGAGCGCGACGCCGATCAGGCCGACGCCGAGCGTTCCGGCGACGGTCCACGAGCTACCAATGCTTAGCGCCGAGACCGCACAAATCATGCAGGTTGCCGCGAAGAAGACCTGCGGATGCAGCAGCTGCAACCCGTAGTAGATCATCGCCGGCACCGTGCCCGCGAGGAGCCATGAACCGATCAGTGCGCCAACCGCAAGCAGGATCAGGATCGCACCCATGGCAGTGCCGATACCGCGAATCATGGCGCGCTCGACATCCCGCCAGCGGTGTCCATTGCGCACCGCGATGATCGCCGCGACCGCCGCGGCAACGATCAGGACGATCTGTGTGGCACCGCCAATCGCGTCAGAGCCAAACAGGTAAACGGACCCCGCCAGCAGGATGATCAGCACCACGATCGGTAGCAGTGCCTGGAACAGACTCGGAGTACGTGGCTCTGTCATTCGCTTTCCTCGGTGGATGGCGGCAGCACCAGCCTGCGCAGTTCGTTGTGGTCGATGCCCCTGGCCCGGCGGCCCTGGTCCCCGAGCATGTCGCGTCCCGCGACGAGTGCATTGATAATCGCCTCTTCGGTCGCTTGCACGGTCGCCGCAAACAACGGATTCAGGCTGTCGTTCGGTATCGAGAGGATTGTGGCATCTGTAAATCCACGAGACGCTGCCTCGTTTGCTGTCGAAAATGCGACGAAGATATCACCGGATCCGTTGCTGCCCGTATCGCCCGTTCTGCCGATCGCCAGTGGCACGCGACGCGCGAGTCGCTCGAGTTGTTGCGGCAGCAACGGCGCGTCGGTTGCGACAACCACAATAATTGAGCTGAGCATCCCGGCATCACCGCCGATCTGCGAATATATCAGGTCGCCTGGCATCTCGCGGCCCACCGCCACGCCGGCCACGCGCAGGTTCTCGCGCCGACCGTAGTTGGCCTGCACCAGCACACCGAGCGTGTAGTGATCGCCAGCTACTTCCGCGATACGCGATGAGGTGCCTATGCCGCACTTGAATTCAAAACAAATCATCCCGGTGCCGCCACCCACGCTGCCTTCCGCGACTTCATCGCCGTTCGCGCGATCAAGGGCGGCGGCAGCGTGCTCCGGCCGCACATGGAATCCGTTGATGTCATTGAGGTGGCCGTCCCAGGTCTCCGCAACCACGGGCAGGGACCAGAAATAGCCACTGTGATCCGCTGCGCTTTGTGCAACGCGCCAGCGAATCACGCCTTCGTGCACGGCGCCAATGCTGTGCGTGTTGGTAATCATCACAGGGCCTTCGAGAAAGCCGCTCTCCTCTATCCATGTCGTACCGGTCATTTCGCCGTTGCCGTTAAGCGTATACCAGCCGGCGTAGACCGCCGTGTTCATCGACTCACGGCCGCGCGGCAAGATGGCCGTCACGCCGGTTCGTACGGCACGGTTTTCGGCAAGGTCTCGGATGATGGTTTCGTGCCCCACGGTCACACCGGGGACATCGGTGATTGCATTCAGCGAGCCAGGCGTGCCATCAAAAGGAACGCCGAGATCTCGTGCGCGCGGTGCTGCCGGCGCGGCGAATGCGGTTGCGGTCATCAGGATCGCGGCAACCAGGGGAAGCAGTTTCGTCGTCAATTCTCTTTTCATAAGGTACTCAGGCAGTAAAGCTAGAACATGTCGAGATCTTCGTCAGGGCTGTGATCGGTCAGCAGGGAAACAACAATGAGCAGCGGCAGGCTGACGACCCAGCCGAGGTAGGATGCCGACAATCCGAGGGGCTCGTCGAAGGCAACCCAGAGCAGCGCCGAAAAGCCACCACCGAGCATGCTCCAGAATGCCCCGCTTGCTGTCGTGCGGCGCCAGAACAGCAAGCCCAGCATCGGGAAGAACAGGCCGGCTGAGCCAAAGGTGTAGGCATAAAGAATGAGGTCGAGCACGTTCGGCACGAGATAGGCCATGCCGATGCCCAGAACGCCGAGTACCAGAGTCGCAATGCGGGCGACCATGACGATCGACTGCTCGCTCGCGTTGGGGCGAAAGTACCTGCGGTAGATATCGTTGGTGACGATCGCAACGGGTCCCATGAGTACCGAGTCGGCTGTAGACATGACCGCGGCGATGTAGGCGGCGATGACGATGCCGGTGAGTCCGACCGGCAGCAGTTCCATGATCAGCATCGGCGTTGCGAGTTCGGGATCCTGGAGATCGGGCATCAGCATGCGAGCGATCAGGCCGATCAGCGTGCTGCCGATGGCAAACAGCGGCCACTCGATCGGCACGCCTGTGAGGAAGAAAGCCCGCCGCGCTGTCTTTTCGTCCCGCGCGGCGACGATGCGCTGCATGGCGGCAATCGAAATAAACCATACGGGAAAGATCGCAAGGAACCAGCCAACCAGGCGTTTCCAGCCGATTGCTCCCCAGTCGACCAGCGACTGTGTTTCCGGATTGGCCGAGAAGTGCTCGACGATCCCGCCCCAGCCGCCCACCGTGTACAGGCCTATCGGCGCTGCGATAAACACGATGCCGATCAACAGCACCACCATCTGGAAAACATCGGTATAGATGACGGCTTTGAGGCCGCCAGCCGCGGTGTACGCGAGGATCACGGCGCCGGACACGACGACGGCCACGGTAAGGCTGATGTCAATAGTTGACTGCAGCAACTTGGCGCCAGCAATGATCTGGCCGCCGACAAACGTGAACCAGGCGATGCCGATAACGACGGCCGCAACGGTTCCGGTGCGGCGATCGAAGCGGGCCTCGAACAGGTCGCCGGTCGTCAGGCCTTTCACTCGATCCGCCCAGCGTTTGACCTTCGGCACCATCAGGAATGACACGAGGACGACGCTCAGCCCGGAGATTGCTATCAGCCAGGACCCGGAGATGCCCAGCGTGAAGCCGAGCCCGCCCATGGCGATACTGAAACCGCCGCCAAGATCCGTCGCTGCCGTGGAAGCGGTGGTCTGCACGAGATTCATGTTGCGGTCGGCGGCGAGGAACGACTCACTTTCACCGGTGCCCTTTTCCTTGCGCGCGATGCGCAGACCAATCCAGATCAGCACGACGAAATAGGCGCCGATTGCGACGAGGTCGAGGATGTGCAGCGAAGTCACGTCGCGGTGCGGGTAAAAGGTTCGAGAAACGCGGCGAGGTTGGCACCGAGCTGTTCACAGGGGTAACCGCCTTCCTGCACAAGCACTGTCGGGAGGCTCAACGAAGCGATGCGACCAGCCACGCGCCCGAAACCCTCGG
>JAOUNK010000176.1 GCA_029881015.1 Gammaproteobacteria bacterium
AGGACATCATGTATTTCCATACGCTGTTCTGGCCCGCGGTACTCAAGGGCGCGGGCTTTCGGACGCCGACCAGCGTGTATGCTCATGGCTTCCTGACCGTGAACGGGCAAAAGATGTCGAAGTCGCGCGGCACCTTTATCAAGGCCCGCACGTACCTCGACAATCTCAATCCGGAAGTCCTGCGTTACTACTACGCAGCCAAGCTCGGACCGACCATTGAAGATATCGACCTGAATTTCGAGGACTTCATCGCCCGCGTCAATTCCGATCTCGTTGGCAAGCTGGTCAACATCGCCAGCCGCTGTGCAGGGTTTATCGACAAGCGTTTTGGCGGCAAGCTGGCCGACACGCTGCCGGAACCCGGCCTTTTCGATACGTCGTTTGCCGCGGCAGCCGCGCAGATCGCGGAATTCTATGAGTCCAGGCAGTACTCGAAAGCCATGCGGCTGATCATGGGCCTGGCCGACACGGCTAACCAGTACATCGATGAACACAAGCCATGGGTCATGGCGAAGGACGCAAGCCAGCTCGCCAACGTACAACTCGTGTGCACCCAGGGCATCAACATGTTCCGCAGCCTCATGGTGTATCTCTCACCCGTGATTCCCCGCGTTGCCGCCGACGCCCGCGCATTCCTGGACGAAGACAGCTGGACCTGGCAGGACGCATGCACGCCGTTGCTTGGCGTGACGCTGCCCAAGTTCAATCCCCTGCTAACCCGAGTCGAAGCCGACCAGGTCGCGCGCATGGTCGAACAGTCAAAAGAGAGCACGCCAGTGACTGCAACCGAAAAAGAAGACGAGTACATCAGCATCGATGATTTCGCAAAGGTCGATCTGCGCATCGCGAAGATCGAGAAGGCCGAGCCCGTTGCGGGTGCCGATAAGCTCCTGGCGCTCACACTCGATCTCGGTGACGGCAAGCGACAGGTCTTCGCGGGCATCAAGGCCGCTTACGAGCCTGAGGCATTGCCTGGCCGTCACGTGATCGTCGTTGCCAACCTTGCCCCGCGCAAGATGCGCTTCGGCGTCTCGGAGGGCATGGTGTTGGCAGCCGGCCCGGGCGGCGAGGATATCTTCCTGTTGTCACCCGATGAAGGTGCAAAACCCGGTATGCGCGTCAAGTAGTCGTCCCGGCGCCGTAACCCGTACAATAGAGGCATGACCGAACTCTTCGTCATCCTCATCAGCACGGTACTCGTCAACAACTTCGTACTCGTGCGCTTCCTGGGGCTTTGCCCGTTCCTCGGCGTATCCCGAAATCTCGAGGCGGCGATGGGCATGTCGCTGGCCACGGCTTTCGTCCTGACCTTGTCGTCTGCCACGGCGTACCTGCTGCATGCGTATGTGCTGGTCCCGCTCGACCTCGAGTACCTGCGCACCATCGGCTTCATTCTCGTCATCGCTACCAGTGTGCAGTTCACCGAAATCATGGTGCGCCGCATGAGCCCGATGCTCGACCAGGTGCTGGGTATTTACATTCCGCTGATCGCGACCAATTGTGCCGTGCTCGGCGTTGCGTTGCTCAACGTGCAGCAGGCCAAGGGCTTTGTGCAATCCGTCTTCTACGGATTCGGTGCGTCGGTGGGTTTCGCGCTCGTCCTTGTCATGTTTGCGGCCATACGCGAACGGCTTGATGCCGCGGACATCCCGGCGCCCTTTCGCGGTACCGCCATTGCGCTGATGACCGCCGGCATCATGTCGCTGGCATTCATGGGCTTCTCGGGTATGGCAAGGCCCTGATGGCCCCGTATGTGGATCGCCATACTCACAATCGCCGGAATCGCACTTGTCGCAGGCATTGCGCTGAGCATCGCCCACGGCCGACTGCCGGCCAGCGAGGGCAACCTCGTGGAGCAGGCCAATGACCTGCTGCCGCAAACGCAGTGTGCGCAATGCGGCTACCCGGGCTGCAGACCCTACGCGGCCGCCGTTGTCGATGGCTCGGCGGCGATCAATCTCTGCCCCCCGGGCGGTGACAACACGGTCCGGCGACTGGCACGATTGCTCGGCAAGGACCCGCTACCGCTCGCTGCAAGCCTCGCCCCGGCCGTCGCGGTTATCGATGAGCCTGCCTGTATCGGCTGTTATCACTGCCGCAACGCCTGCCCGGTGGATGCGATCGTCGGCGCTCACCAGTTCATGCACACGGTTATCGAAAGCGAGTGCACGGGATGCGAACTCTGTATCGCGCCCTGTCCCGTGGATTGCATCACGATGAGGCCCGTGCCGTGAGTGCGCCAACTTATGACCTCGGCAAGTTGCACGGCGGGCTGCGGCTGGAAGGGCACAAGCAAGCCTCCACCGCGCAACCGATCCTGGACATACCGCTGCCGTCACAGCTCATACTGCCGATCGAACAGCACGTCGGGGCTCCGGCACAGCCGGTGGTCAGCGTCGGTGACCGCGTGCTCAAGGGCCAGCTCCTCGCTGAACCCGACGGCGAACTCGGTGCGCCAGTGCATGCATCGTCTTCCGGCACGGTCGTCGCCATCGAGAGCTGGCCCGTGTCGCGACGCAACGGCGACAAGGCACCGTGCATCGTGATTGAGTGCGATGGCAAGGACGAAGCACCGGTCGCCACCGCCGGCACCGACTACCTCTCCCAGGCCCCGGCCGATCTCCTGTTAAGAATTCTCGACGGCGGTATCGTCGGCCTTGGTGGCGCCGTATTTCCGACAGCGCAGAAGCTCATGCAGGCCCGTACCGCCGAACTGGAGTTCCTCATTCTCAATGGCGTCGAATGCGAGCCATACATCAGTTGCGACGACGCACTCATGCGCGAATGTGCGCCGGCAGTACTGAGTGGCGCAAGGATCCTCATGCACGCGCTGCAGGTCAATGCATGCTACGTCGTCGTCGAGAGCGACAAACCCGAAGCCATCGGGCGCCTCGGCGAAGCACTCGCCGAACTCGGCGACGATCGCATCGTGCTGAAACAGGTGCCGACCATTTACCCGTCCGGTGGTGAAGACCAGCTCGTGCAGCTCGTGACGAATCGCGAGGTTCCGAGTGGTGGCTTGCCGACGGACGTCGGCTGCGTCGTCCAGAATGTCGGTACGGCGGCGGCGGTGCATGACTGGATCGTCAACAACCAGCCGCTGATCTCTCGAGTGACCACCGTGACAGGCGACGGTGTCGTGTCGCCGATCAATGTCCGCGCGCGGATCGGTACGCCGGTCGAAGAGGTCATCAGGCACGCGGGCGGTTACACCGAGAGCGTAAAGCACCTGGTCATCGGTGGCCCGATGACCGGCCGGTCTGTCACGACCGACGCAGTGCCACTTGTCAAAGCGAGTAACTGCGTGCTGGCCCTCGCGGAGCCTGCAACGGCAGGTGATGAACTGCCCTGCATTCGATGCGGTGACTGTGCCGTCGTCTGCCCGGTCCAGCTGCTGCCGCAGCAATTGTTCTGGTACGCATGTGCGGACGATGAACAGAAGTTGCGTGAGTTCGGTCTGCTCGACTGCATCGAGTGCGGGTGTTGCGATCTCGTCTGCCCGAGTCACATCCCACTGACCGCGGATTTTCGTATTGCAAAGGACCGTATCCGTGAGCTCGCCGACGAAAAGGCCCGGGCGGAACGCGCGCGCCAGCGATTCGAAGCGCGCAACCGGCGCTTCGAGCGGGAACGGCTTGCGCGCGATGCCGAGCTCTCTCGCCAGAAAGACTCGGCAAAGCGTGCAGGCCCTGCCGCGATCGCCGAGATACTGAAACGGAAGCAGCAATCCAGGGATGATCCGGCGTGAAGTTTGAGACACGCGAAGCGCCGTACTGGGCGCCGCAGGCGAGCGTTGCGTCGATGATGCTGCAGGTTCTTGCCGCGCTGGTGCCCGCGGCCATCGCGCATGTCTGGTTTTTCGGCCCCGGCTTCATCTTCAACCTCCTGGTTGCGGGGATTTTCGCCGTTGCCGGCGAGGCTCTCGTGCTAAGGGCGCGAGGCAGGCCTGTCGAGGTCGCATTGACCGACTACAGTGCGCTTGTCACGGCCGCCCTCCTCGCCTTCGCCCTGCCATCGCTGACGCCATGGTGGGTTACAGCCACGGGTGCGCTGTTCGGCGTCGTCGTGGCCAAGCACCTTTACGGCGGGCTCGGCTTCAATATCTTCAACCCGGCGATGGCAGGCTATGTCGTTATTCTCGTGACATTCCCGATGTACCTGAATCTCTGGACCGCTCCACGGATGGGCGATATCGATTACCAGCAACTGAGTGTTCTCCAGACGCTCGTCTTCACACTGACCGGCAACCTGCCCGAGACGCTGGGTTTCGATGCCGTCAGTCGCGCGACCCCGCTCGACGTCATGAAGTCCGGCCTCAACAACATGGCGACTGCCACCGAGATTCGCGCCAACCCGGTGATGGGCGACTTCGGCGGCCGCGGCTGGGAGTGGATCGGCAATTTCCTTGCCATCGGCGGATTCTGGCTGCTCATTCGCAAGATCATTCGCTGGCAGATTCCCGCAGGTGTCGGCCTGGGCCTGCTCGGGCCCGCCACGATCATGTACCTGCTCGACCCGGGCAGCAGTCCCGGTCCCGGCTTCCACCTCTTCGCCGGCGCCACGATCCTTTGCGCGTTTTTCATCGCCACGGACCCGGTATCTGCGGCGACGAGCCCGAAGGGACGATTCATCTACGGCGTGGGCATCGGTTTTCTGATCTGGTGCATTCGCCGCTGGGGCAGCTACGCCGACGGCGTCGCATTCGCCGTGCTGATAATGAACATGGCGGTACCTGCAATCGACTATCTGACGCGCCCGCGTATCGTCGGCCATCGAAAAGGAGCGGATGCCGATGGCTGAGAGCTCCGTCATGAGAAGCGGTGTGACGCTGGCCGGTATCGCGGCAATCTGTACCGCTCTCGTCGCTTTCACCTACCAGGTCACGAACGAGCGTATCGCTGCAAACGAGCAGGCATGGCTCGAGCAGAGCCTTGCGCCGGCGCTGTCCGGCCTGTTCTTCGACAGCGGCGTCAGCGAGTCGGTGCTGACCATACCCGCGCCGCACGAACTACCCGGTGCTGACGACGCCATCGTGTACCGCGTGTATTCAGGTGAGTCGCCTGTCGCCGCCCTGTTCGTCGTGAGCGCCCGGGACGGTTACGCGGGCGCCATCCGGTTGCTGATCGGCATCGATGTCGATGGCAGGGTAACCGGCATTCACGTGCTGGCGCATCGGGAAACGCCGGGGCTCGGCGATCGGGTCGAGTCGGGCAAGTCCGACTGGCTGCGGCAGTTCGACGGCCGCTCGCTCAGCGACCCGGCACCAGGCGCCTGGAGGATCAAACGCGACGGTGGCGAGTTTGACCAGCTGACCGGCGCATCCGTGACACCGAGGGCCGTCGTCAAGGCGATCCGCGAAACCCTGCAATACTTCGACGCCAACGCGGCGGCCATCTTTGCGGCAGAGGCCGATGCCCAAGACGAGGTTGGCGAATGAACGCGCCCAACAATACGCGCTTCATGGATCGCCTGAAGACCGGCCTCTGGTACGAGAACCCGGGCCTGGTCCAGTTGCTCGGCCTTTGCCCGCTGCTCGCCGTGACATCGACCTTCATCAACGGACTTGGCCTCGGTATCGCCACGCTGTGCGTGCTCATCGCCTCGAACGCCCTCGTATCCGCAACCCGGCGGTGGCTACGCCGGGAAATACGCATCCCTGTTTACGTGCTCATCATTGCGAGCCTTGTGACCTGCACCGAGTTGATCTTCAAGGCCTGGTTCCCTGCGCTCGATCGTTCCCTCGGCATCTTTATTCCACTCATCGTGACCAACTGCGCGATTGTCGCGCGCGCTGAGATCTTCGCCTCCAGGAACCCTGTCGGCACGAGCATTGTCGACGGACTTGTCATGGGCATTGGCTTCGCGCTGTTGCTCATCGCGATTGGCATTTTTCGGGAACTCGTCGCCATGGGCTGGTTGCTCGCCCTGCTGCCGCCTGGCGCCTTCTTCAGCCTCGCGCTGGCGATCGCAGCCAAGAATGCGATCGACGGCAAGCAGAAATCCCGCAAGCTGAATCGGTAAGAAGAATGAACAAGGAAAAGCGCACAGCAATCTACCGTACCCTGCGCGAGCGCATGCCCGCACCCACGACGGAACTCGAGTACGTCAACGCCTTCGAGCTGCTGATCGCCGTCATTCTCTCCGCGCAGGCTACGGATGTCGGCGTCAACAAGGCAACCGCGAAGCTGTACCCGGTCGCGAACACACCCGCGTCCATACTGGCGCTGGGTATCGATGGCCTGAAACCCTATATTCGCACGATCGGCCTCTACAACAGCAAGGCCGAGAACATCATCAAGACCTGTCGCATCCTGATTGAACGGCACGGCGGAGAGGTTCCGCGTACCCGATCGGAACTCGAGGCATTGCCCGGGGTCGGAAGGAAAACGGCCAATGTCATACTGAATACCGCGTTCGGTGAACCGACGATTGCCGTCGACACGCACATATTTCGTGTTGCGAACCGCACCGGTCTCGCGAAAGGAAAAACGCCTTTCGAGGTGGAGAAACGGCTCGTCCGGCTGACACCCGATGAGTTCAAGAAAGACGCGCACCACTGGTTGATCCTGCACGGCCGCTACGTCTGCAAGGCCCGCAAACCGCTATGCGGGGAATGCCCGATCCGCGAGTGCTGCGAATTCACGAAAAAGGAATTGCCATGATTTTCGGCCAGGACCGCAACGAGTTACGCCAGATGTATGCCGATGCGTGGCGGAAGTACTGCGACAAGACGCCGATGACACCTCTGGAGGCGCAGATTGCCGACGTGGTGGCGCTGCACCCCGAATACCACGGCGATGTTGCGGGCGAGAACCTCGCTCGTGACTACACGCCGGATGGCGGCCGGACCAACCCGTTTCTGCACATGGGACTGCATCTCGGCATTCGGGAGCAGGTGGGTACCAATCGTCCCGCCGGCATCGCAGCCATCCACGGCGCGCTGTGCGCAAAGCATGGCGACGTGCACGCCGCCGAGCATGAGATGATCGAATGCCTGGCCGAAGCCCTGTGGGAGGCCCAGGGTAACAACCAGCCACCCGATGAGGCCCGGTACCTGGAACGCCTG
>JAOUNK010000177.1 GCA_029881015.1 Gammaproteobacteria bacterium
ATCTTTGCGTTTGCGATCCTTGTAGTTGGCAAGGGACAGGCGCCAGAGTATGTCGAGCGTTGCGTAGCCGATAATGGCGGCCGCGAGCCCGAGCAACACACTGCCAAGCAACATCGGCTGCCAGATGTGGACGAAGGTGCCTGTCATCCATTCCCAGGTCAGATCGAACTCCACGTCCATCGGTGGGCTACCGAGTATGGCGCGGCCGAACTGGTACGTGCCGGGGAAGATCACGAACATGGTTGCGGGATTATTCACCCAGGTCGCCGCCGCGGCGACGGGAATATTGACGCGCAGCGCGAGAGCCGCCAGCGCCGCTACCAGCGTATGACCCGGAATGGGCATGAACGCGATAAATAGCCCGAGGGCAAACGCGGGAACCACCCAGCGGCGGCGAACGCCCCACAAACGGTGATCGTGCAACATGTGCTGGAACGGTGACATGAACCACTGTTTCGCGATGCGGCTGCGTTTGAAGGCGAATTTCTTAAAAACGCGTCTGGGCATTCCGGCGTGTCCGGGGTCTTATGGAAGCGGCTGACGCGCCAGGTCACAGCCGTGATAAGGCCCTGTCTCCTGCTCCTGGTGGGTGGTCTGGCGGCGCAGCATAGCACGCTGCTATTACCGTCGGACCCATCCCGACTCTTGTTGGTTGCATCTTTGTGCGCGCTCGTATTGCGGCGCGGACGCGCCGTCGCATGGTTCCTCGTGGGCGTCTCGCTGTTCATGCTGGCAGCCGGCGACGTCATGAGCCAACGCCTGCAGGCGGACTACCAGGGCGACAGCATGCTGACCCGCGTGCGCATCAGTGACTTTCCGAAGCTTGTCGGGGAGTCCGTTGTCCTGCTCGTCGAGCCCATCGAGGATCATCGACTTCCGCCACGCTCACGAGTCACCTGGTTCGAGCCGCCGCACATCCCTGCGATCGGGGAGGTCTGGGAGCTCGAGTTGCGGTTGCGGCGCCCGCGTGGCAACAGCAACCCTGGCGTTTTCGACTACGAATCGTGGCTGTTTCGAGAAAAGCTGCACGCAACAGGCTACGTCGTGGGTAGTAAACGAAATCGCCTGCTTTGGTCCGGTACCGCATCATGGGCCGATCGCTTTCGTAGCCGTTTTGCCGAACGCGCGCAGGTTGCGGCGAGATCCGCGGATACGGCGGCCGTACTGGCGGCCGTGGGCGTCGGCTTACGCCACGACGTGACCCGCGAGCAGTGGGACCTGTTTGCGATCACGGGTACCAGTCACCTCATGGCGATCTCGGGCCTGCATGTTGGGCTGGCCGCCCTGGCTGCATTTCTTGTCGCCCACCTGCTGCTAGGCATGCTCCCCGGAATTCGAAACGCCTACAGCGTGGCTCTCGTCACCGGCACGGTTCTGGCGCTGACCTACGCCGCCCTGTCGGGTTTCGGCGTGCCCGCGAGGCGCGCCGTCGTGATGTTGGCGGTGGCGGCACTCTCGATTACCCGTCAACGCATGGTGGACCCGCTGGCTGCCGTGTCGCTGGCCGCCGGCGTGGTCTTTGTTTTCGATCCCGTTGCTACCCTGAAACCGGGCTTTCACCTGTCGTTTGCCGCGGTTCTCGCGCTGCTATGGCTGGCGAGACGGGGTGGCGGTGCCTCCCGGCGACCGCGCTGGCTGGACGCCCCTCGCCAACTGATCGTCATGCAGGTGTTCCTGTTCTTCGGCCTTGTACCGCTGACGGCGCTGGTCTTTCAACGCTTCACAATCCTTGCCACGCCCGTCAACCTGGTTGCCGTGCCGCTGTTCAGCCTCGTCACCGTACCGGCGACACTGGCGGCGCTGGTCGCCAGTGCATTGTCGGAGCCGGCGTCCGTGGTACTGCTGAGGATTGCGGCTCGAAGCGTCGATGCGGTCGCCTGGTACATGGAGAAGATGGCGACGTTGCCTGCCGCCGACCTGCGGCTGGCGGCATTCGACGGCGCCAGTCTTCTCCTGCTTTGTCTGCCGCTGGCCTGGGTGCTGTTGCCGCCAGGCTGGCCCGGGCGCCGGTTGGCCTTGCTCGGCTTCGTGGCCATAGCCTGCTGGCGGCCGCCGCCGCCGCCCACGGACTGCTTCGATGCGTGGGTACTCGACGTGGGCCAGGGACTGGCGGTGGCGGTGCAGACGCATGACGAGGTACTGCTGTTCGATACCGGCATGGCGTGGCGCGGTGGTGGCAGTGCGGCCGGGCGCAGCATCGTGCCGTTCCTGCGGTCGCGAGGAATTCGCCGGGTCGACCGGCTGCTAATTTCGCACGCGGATCTCGATCACAGCGGTGGGCTGGAGGATCTTCGCCGCGAGACAACGATCGGCGTGATCATGACCGGCGAAGACGGTATCGCGCCTCGAGGCAGACCCTGCCGGGCGGGGCAACGCTGGGAGTCGTCCGGCGTAAGTTTCCGTGTCCTGCACCCGGGTAGGCATGCGCAAGGCGAAGGCAACGCCGCGTCCTGCGTGGTCAAGGTCGCCGCCGGGACGCATAGCCTGTTACTGACCGGCGATATTGAAGCTGAGTCTGAGCGGAACTTGTTGCACAACGGAGCGACCCTCGCAAGCGACATCGTGGTGGTGCCGCATCACGGCAGCCTGACGTCTTCGACCGTCCCATTTGTCAACTCGGCAAGGCCGGACTACGCGGTGGTGTCCGCCGGCTACGCGAATCGCTGGGGACTGCCAAAGGCGCGCGTGGTTGAGCGGTGGCAGGACGCCGGCGCCAGCGTGCTCAATACGGCCACCAGCGGCGCCGTCCATTTTCGCGTCTGTGCGGAGGGCGGGGTGGTGAGGATGACGCGTGAACGTGAGCGCCGCCACCGTTTCTGGCATGCCGCGACGTGAGACCTGAGAGCACATCTATTGTATATTTCCTTTTTCCCCTTGGGTCTGGTCTTTATGGTTGAAATAGTCAAATCCGGCGGCTGGCTGATGTTGCCGATAATCCTCTGCGCGATCATTGCGATGGGGATCATCCTTGAGCGTTTCTGGACGCTGCAGCAAAAGCGGGTGATCCCTGAGGACCTGACGAGCAAGGTCTGGGGCTGGGTGAAGAAGGACCAGCTCGATCAGAAGCAAATCCAGACGCTCCACCAGGGCTCTGCGCTGGGCCAGATTCTGGCGGCGGGCCTTATCAATCGTGATCGCGACCGCGTCGTTCTCAAGGACGCAATCGAGGATACCGGCCGCCATGTCGTACACGAGCTGGAGCGATATCTCGAGACGCTTGGCACCGTTGCCGCGGTGACTCCGTTGCTCGGTCTGCTGGGTACGGTCATCGGTATGGTCAATGTGTTCAGTGCCATTACAACGCACGGTGTCGGCAACCCGACGGTACTTGCGGGCGGTATTGCACAGGCTCTGATCACCACGGCTGCCGGCCTTACGGTCGCCATCCCGGCGCTCATCGGCTACCGCTACTATCGTTCGCGCGTCGATACCCTTGTGGTCGACATGGAGAAGGAAGCGATCAAGCTCGTGGAAGCGCTGCATCGCCGCAACGAACGCGACAGCCAGGGCAAAGGCAAAGGCAAGCGTGATAAGGACGATGCATGAAGCTTAGCCTGCGGCAACGTACGCAGCCCGAGGTAAACCTGACGTCGCTTATCGACGTGGTGCTCCTGTTGCTCGTGTTTTTCATGGTCTCGACCAGTTTCGTCAAACAGTCGCAAATCTCGATCCAGCTGCCTGAAGCCGACAGTTTATCGGTGGTCGAGGAGACACCGCAGCAAATCGACGTCATGATCACGGCGACCGGTACCTACCTGGTCAACGGCCGGGAACTGATCAACAACCGCGCCGAAACCATCCGCAATGCGCTCCAGAAAGTCTCTTCCGGCAATAACAAGTTGCCGCTGACGATCAGCGCGGACGCAAATGCCAAACACCAGGATGTCGTAACAGCGATGGATGTCGCTGGTCGCCTCGGCTTCACCCGGATCAGTATCGCCACGGTCAACGACCCGGTTGAGTGATGTGAGCAAGCCCATCGATTCCCAGGTCAAGGTCGTCTACGGCCGCTTGTGGCGATACGTGACGCCGCACAAACTGGTCGGCTTTATTGCCTTCGCGGCGATGATCATGACCGCGCTGGTCGAGGCGCAGCTTCTGACGTTGCTGAAACCGCTGACCGATGAAGTGCTGGTTGCCAAGCAACTCGAGACCCACCGCTGGATTCCCTACGCGTTCTTTGCGGTCTTCATCCTGCGCGGCCTGGCCGGGCTTGCGACCGAGGCCTCACTCGGCTGGATTGGCAGGCAGGTCATCAGCGACCTGCGGCAGCAGGTCTTCGGAAAACTGCTCACGATTCCAACCCGGTTTTTTGACAGCCAGGCAGCGGGCCCGTTGCTGTCGCGCATGTCCTACAATGTCGAGATGGTTGCCGAGTCGGTTACCAGTGTCGTAACGATTGCCGTCCGCGACGTCATTACGGTGTTTGTCGCGTTCGCCGTGATGATCTACCAGAGTCCACGGCTGACGGTTTTCGTCGCCATTCTATTTCCCGTCGTTGCAGTGCTCATCCGCCTGCTGGGCGTCGCGTTCCGGCGCTACAGCAGCCGAATCCAGGATAGTGTCGGTGCAGTAACCCAGGTTACCGACGAGGTCGTTCGGGGCAACTGGGTCGTCAAGGCGTTCGGCGGCTACGACTACGAGCGAGAGCGTTTCAACCACTCCGACAATCTGAACCGAAAGCAAAACCTGAAGCTGATTAACGTGCGTGCGCTGGGGGTCGCGGCGACGCAGATCATCTTTGGTTTCGGCATTGCGCTCGTGATCTATTTCGCGGCGCGCGACTCCCTGCAGAACGACCTGTCCGCCGGTCAGTTCATAGTGTTTTTCTCGGCGATGATGTGGATGCTGCAACCCGTGCGCAGAATCACCAACGTCAACGCGACCTTACAGCGCGGCGTTGCCGGCGCCGACAGCCTGTTCCAGATCATCGACGAAGAGGACGAAGTCGATTCGGGTAAGCTCGTAAAGGATCGCGTCAAGGGCGACGTGTTGTTCGACCACGTGAGCTTCTCCTACGATGGCGACGGTGGACCGGTATTGAACGATATTCGTATCGAGATTCCGGCCGGCTCCACGCTGGCGATTGTGGGGCATTCCGGTAGTGGCAAGTCGACCCTGGCCAGCCTTCTGCCTCGCTTCTACGACGTCGAGTCCGGCGTGATCCGACTTGATGGCATCGCGCTGTCCGAATACACGCTCGCAAGCCTCAGAAACAATATCAGCGTCGTTAGCCAGGATGTCACGCTCTTCAATGATTCCATCCGGGCAAACCTGACGTATGGCGGCGACTACACCGAGGAAGAAGTGATTGCGGCAGCGGAAGCGGCGCACGTCATGGACTTCGTCCGCGAACTGCCGCACGGACTCGATACCGCGGTTGGCGAGCGCGGCTCCCTGTTGTCGGGTGGTCAGCGGCAGCGCATCGCGATCGGCCGTGCGCTGCTCAAGAACGCGCCCGTGCTGATTCTCGACGAGGCCACGTCGGCGCTCGATTCCCACTCGGAGCGCCATATCCAGGATGCGTTGAATGCGTTGATGAAAGACCGCACGACCCTGGTCATTGCGCATCGATTGTCGACGGTCGAAAAGGCGGATCGGATTATCGTTCTCGACGCGGGACGAATCGTCGAGGCCGGAACACACGCCGAACTCCTGGCGCAGAATGGTCATTATGCCGGGTTGTATCGCATGCAATTCAGTGACGAGAAACAGGACGAGTGAGCACCAGCCCGGTTTATAACTGGATCCATCGCGCGTGGTACGACGGCGCGCCGTCAGGCTGGCTGCTTCTGCCACTTAGCGGCTTGTACTGGTTCGTGCTATCGACGAGGAAATTCCTGTATACCTGCGGCGTCATGAAAACCTGCCGTGCCGCGGTACCCGTTATTGTCGTCGGCAATCTCACGGCCGGCGGAACCGGCAAGACGCCGACCGTGTTGTGGCTCGTGAAAGAATTACAGAGCCGGGGCTTCAAGCCCGGCATCGTGAGTCGTGGCTACGGTGGAAGCAAGTCGAATTCATCGATGCGCGTGGAGTCCGACACGGACCCGGCAATCGCAGGAGACGAGCCCGTATTGCTCGCGCGGCGCAGCGGATGTCCCGTGGTTGTCGACCCCGATCGCGTGCGCGCGGCGGCGATGCTGGTGGAGGATGGCGTGGATGTTATCGTTGCGGATGATGGTCTCCAGCATCATCGATTGGCGCGCGACTACGAGATCTGTGTGATCGACGGATCGCGGGGGCTGGGGAACCGGCGCCTGTTGCCGTCCGGGCCGCTCCGCGAGAGCGCAGAACGGCTGGAAAGCGTCGAACAGGTCTTGGTCAATGGTGCATTGCGCGGGAGCGAGTACGAACTGACGACAGCGGAGCAGAACGCGATTTCGTTCGAACTCGTGGCAAGCGAGGCGTGCCGGCTGAACGGTTCGCTGGCTCGGCCCATAGAGCGGTTTGCGGGCACCACCGTGCACGCCGTAGCGGCAATCGGCAATCCACGTCGTTTCTTCGACTTGTTGCGGTCACACGATATCCAGGTCATCGAGCATGTTTTCGCGGACCACGCGGCGCTGGCGCCGAGGGATCTCGAGTTCGGCGACGACTTCAACGTGTTCATGACGGAGAAAGATGCCGTTAAACTGGGGCGTCACACGAAGGACAAACTCTGGTACGTGCCCGTGGAACTCACGATGGAGCCGGTGCTTGCCGCACCTTTAATCGAACAGATCGAATCGCGCGTGCGCGCCGGGCAGCGTGCCGCATGATCGATTTCGTGGTCGTCATTCCCGCACGTTTCGCGTCGACACGCTTGCCAGGCAAGGCCCTGCTCGATATCGGGGGAAAGCCCATGCTGCAGCATGTCTACGAGCGGGGCGTTGAGAGTCGCGCGGCTGAGGTGATCATTGCCACGGATGACGAACGAATTGCCGAAGCAGCGGAGGGCTTCGGTGCGACGGTCTGCATGACCGGCGATCATCACCAGTCCGGTACGGAACGCCTTGCCGAGG
>JAOUNK010000178.1 GCA_029881015.1 Gammaproteobacteria bacterium
CGAGATCCGGGTCAATACGGCCGCCGAGTAAGCCGGCTCCTATCCGGCCCGCGCCAGCCAGCGACGGGCCTCGTGCTCGTCGGCGAACAGCCGGCCGTTTATCATGCCCCGGTTCAGGAGCACGGTCTCCACCAGTTGTGACATTTCGTAGGCGGCCGGATTCAATTGCGCCCAGGCGATGCGGTGGTCGATAGTGACCCCGGCCTCGAGGAAGATAGCCTGGTGGTCGAAGGCATCGCCCAGCTTCAGCGGCGTGTCGAGGTAGGACAGGCCCAGGATCGAGTGACAGTTGTGCGCGGCGCAAGCCTTCACGATGTCGGTCCACATCTGCAGCGACGTGGTCCTGTCCAGCGAGCCCTTAACTCGTACTTCGATTGCAGAGTTAACGTGCTCGATCGAATACTGAGCAGCCATGAGGTAAGTCTAGACCTGAATTCCGGTTTCCCGGATACGTATTTGGTGTAATCGCGACCGATCTTTCCCCGATTGCTCGTCTACAGGGCATGGCAAGAAAAAGCCTGATCCTGAAGATAAGGGGAACAATCATGTTGAACAAAACCTTGAGTACTGTGCTCGTCGCGATCGCGCTGATGTCGGTACCGCCGGTGTCTGCCGGGGACCGCTATGAGCCTTCGGCCTGCAAGCAAACGGCCAGGACTCTGTACCATGCCTGTAAATACGATGTCCGTGACAACTACTACGAGACCCTTGCGAACTGCCAGAACCTGGCGAGCCTCGGCGAACGAAAGGCGTGTTATCGGGACGCCGATGCAGAACGACAGGATGAGCGGGCGTTCTGCGGCGACGTAAAAGAGGCGCGCACCGAAGCGTGCGAGGTCCTCAACGAAGATCGCTACGATACCGACCCCCTGCTGACGAACGATTTTATCCATCCGGACCAGGTGCCCGACGAGTTCGCGCCCAATCCCTATGTGTCGGTCGCGGCGGGTCATACCTACGTCTTGCGCGCGGGCGAGGAGGGCGGAGAAACGGTCGTTGTGCACGTCACCGACGACACCCGGGAGATCCTGGGCGTGTCATGCAGGGTAGTCGTGGACATCGTCGTCGAGACGTCGGAAGACGATGAGACCGGCGACGTCGAGTATGAGGCTGTGGAAGTCACCGATGACTGGTTCGCCCAGACACTTGCCGGCGACGTCGTCTATTGCGGGGAAATAGCACGCAACTTCGAAGACGGCGTGCTCCGCGACCTGGACGGGTCTTTCGAGGCAGGACTCGATTTCGCGAAATCCGGGTTCCTCGCGTTGAATACGCCCATCTGGGGCCTGGCCCACCGGCAGGAGTTTGCCCTTGGCGAGGCAGAGGACATTATCCAGTACATCGATCTGGGTACCGCGCCATCGGCTGAAGAAGGCGGCAATAACGCCAATGAAAAGTATTCCTGCGGTACGGACAAGTGCCTCAAGACATTCGACTTTGCGCCGATCGATCCCGAGTCGACCGAGTACAAGTACTACCTGCCGGGCACCGGTTTCGTACTGGCAGTCGCGATGGACGACGGGGAGATCACGGGTGAGCGCGAGGAGCTCATGTGCGTCGGTGACTCGCTGGACGTCCTGTCCGACGATCCCGATTGCGGCATTGCGGACCCCGAGCTGCTGCTCGAAGAGCTCTGCACGCTCGCGGCGGGTACGTTTTGCGAGGATTAGGGCGAACCCGTGAGCCGGTCGCTGTGTCTGGATTGTCCGAAGACGTACAATCCAGACCGGCGCGACCGTTTTTCGCGATCCCAACCGTCTAACAGGCGAATCCCTTGAGAGGTTTGGGCGTGGCGGTATACCTGGAGGACAAACGGCTTGTAAAACGGTTGCTCAAGGGCGACGAGCGAGCTTTTGACCGGTTCTTTGATGAGAACTTTGCCCGCCTGTACCGCTTTGCGTTGACACGCCTCGCGGACGATCCCGATGCCGCCCGCGAGGTTGCCCAGGTTTCGCTCGGCAAGGCGGCGCGCAAGCTGCACACCTACAAGGCCGAGGCCGCGCTGTTCACGTGGCTGTGCGCGATCTGCCGCAATGAAACGAGCGACTGGCTCGCCAGCCAGGGTCGCTACCGCGACCATATCGTCCTGACAGAGGATTTCCCCGACGTTCGGGCGGCTGTCGATTCGTTCCAGGTCCCGGAGCAGATGAGCCCGGACCGGCACTATCGGCGCGTGGAGCTGTTGCGCCTGATACAGGTTGCGCTCGATCAGCTACCGCCGAAGTACGGCGACATCCTTGAGTGGAAGTACATCGAGGGACATTCGATCCTGGAGATTTCGGAGCGCATGAACCTGGGTACCGAGGCAACACAATCATTACTGGCGCGCGCCAAGAGAGCGTTCGCCGATGTGTATACGTCGATGACCGATGGGCTCGACCGACACGAGAGCGAACTGGTGAAATCATGAGCAAAGTAGATCACGAGGTGTTGGAAGACCTGCTGAGCCACGCGTCGCCGCGTCCGGCGCCAGGCGCCGATGATGTGGCAGCGGCGAAAGCGGCTGTCCGGGAGGAATGGATGAGGGTTGCCGCGAAGCATCGCGGTCGCAGGCGTGTCGTGCAATACGCGATGGCCGCCACGGTGCTACTGGCCGCATTCGCAGGCCTCAACGTTCTTCGCAGTCCGGTAGACGCGGCGGTTCGTGTTGCCTCGATCGAAAGGAGTTTCGGCCCGGTCTATCTGCTCGGCGACCAGGCGGAACTGCGGCCCACGGACGACCTCGCCAACATCAATACAGGCCAGACGATCGTCACCGGGGACGAATCCGGCCTGGCGCTGACATGGGGCACCGGCGGTTCGGTGCGCATCGACGCCAATTCGCGTGTGACCTTCACCGCCAGCGATGCCTTGTTCCTCGAGTCCGGTCGCGTCTACTTCGATTCGCAGACCGCTGCGCTGGCCGCCGGCGCGGGCGCTGCGCCACGATTTGTCGTGGGGACGGAACAGGGTCGCGTGCACCACCTTGGCACGCAGTTCATGACCGAATCCGGCGCCGATCGACTGGTTGTCAGCGTACGGGAGGGCCGTGTGAACATCGAAGGCGTCTACCACGGTCAGCAGGCAACCGCCGGCGAGCAGGTGACTCTTGCCGGCCGCCAGCAGCCCAGCGTCCTGCGTATTGAGCGCTCCGGCGCCATGTGGAACTGGGTTGAACGCACAACCCCCGCCGTCGATGTGGACGGCAAGACCCTGCACGAGTTTCTGCTCTGGGCCTGTCGTGAGATGGGCCTTGAACTGCGGTATGAAGGCAAGGCCGAAGCAGCCGCGCACCAGGCTGTACTGAAGGGATCGATCGACACGGAGCCCGGCGAGGCGCTAGGCCTCAGGCTTGAAACGGCCGCGCTCGACTGGCGCATCGAGCAAGGAGTGATCTATATCAGCGACTAGAGCCAGGCATTCGGGCCGCAGCCTGCTTGCGGCACTGCTCCTGTTGACGACGGCCGCCGTGGCCGCCGACGGGCAGGCTGGGTCTTTCGCCGGCCGTCAGGTTGTCAGCGTCATCGAGGAATTCCGCGCTGCCGGCGTCGAGTTTGCCTACAGCACCAACGTCGTAACGGACGACCTGCACGTTGCCTTCGAACCCGAGCCCGGTTCACCGCTCCACATCATGCGCCAGATTCTGCGGCCGCACGGCCTCACGGTGCGCGAGGAATCCGGCTTCTACCTGGTTGTCCGGGAACAGCCGTCGAGAGCGGCACGGCCCGTGCAGGCGGCGCCAGCACGCCCGGCGCCGGCCGACCTTGAGACCGTTGTCGTCGCCGCCAGTCGCTACGAGGTTTCGCGGGACCTGTCGCCATCACGCTTCATGCTCGACCAGCGCTCCATTCAGAACATGCCCGACATCGGCGAAGACCCGATACGCGTGGCGCAACGCCTGCCGGGTGCTGCCGCAAGCGGCGCCTCCGCCAGGACACATTTCCGGGGTGGCGAAGAAAACGAGATCGGCATCATGCTCAACGGCCAGTGGCTTTTCGATCCGTTTCACATTCGTGACTACCAGAGTGTTTTCAGCGCGATTGACGCACGTGCGATCGACGGGGTCGAGGTCTACACAGGCGGTTTTCCCGTCCTCTACGGCGATCGCATGAGTGGACTGGTCCTTATGGACTCGCTTGAATCGGAGAAGGCTCGTCATACCGAAATCGGCGTGAGTGTCTTCAACACATCGCTGTTAACGGCCGGTACCAGGAGCGGACACAACTGGGTGTTCTCGGCGCGCCGGGGCAACCTCGACCTCGTCATCGACCCCAGGTTCGGTCAGCCGTCGTACTTCGACCTGTTTGGCGAATACTCGATCGAGCTGTCCCCGCACCAGCGCTTGTCGGCGAATGCGCTGTATGCCGATGACCAGGTCGAACTCGTCCTGGAAACGGATCCGGAAGAGCGTGAGCAGGTCGTCAGCAACACGAAAAACGCGCAGCTATGGTTGCGCCTCGACAGCGACTGGTCGTCAAGGCTGGCCAGTACGACGGTCCTGTCGTTTGTAAACTATTCGAATCGGCGGCGCGGGACGGCAAACGACCCGGAAAAGATGATCGCGGATGTCACCGACGATCGCGACATCGACCAGTTCTCCGTCAAGCAGGACTGGGTGTGGAACCCGTCGACCGATCACCTTGTACAGTGGGGTGTTCAGGCCTCCTTCGGCGAGGCGAACTATCGCTACGATGCCGCGGCGGCATACTTTGGCCTGCAGGCGCTCTACGCGAATCAGCCGGCGAACCTGGGCAGGTCCCTGGCAGCGAATCCGGAGGGCGGCAGCTATGCGCTCTATGTGTCCGACCGGTGGAAGCTCACCGAACGTTCCGTACTCGAGTGGGGACTGCGCTGGGATGACCAGACCTATACCGAGGAAAACTCCGATTCCCAGTTAAGTCCACGACTTAGCTACATGTTTCAGCCCTGGGAGAAAGGTGAACTGCGTGTCAGCGTCGGCCGCTACCACCAGTCACAACCGATACAGTCGCTGCAAATCGAAGACGGCATCACGAATTTCTGGCCGGCACAACGCGCAGACCATGTCATTGTCGGACTCAAGCAACTGGTGGCCGACGACATTGCCGTGCGGGCCGAGATATTCCACAAAGACATTCGGGATCTTCGGCCGCGCTTTGAAAATCTCTATGACCCGCTCGGCATCATGCCTGAGCTGCAGCCGGACCGGGTACGTATCGAGCCGGCGCGCGCACGCGCGCAAGGCCTGGAGCTGACCGCCGACAGCGTTCGTGCTCCGTGGAACTGGTGGGCGTCCTATACCTGGTCCAAAGTGACCGACCGTATCGGCGGGCGCGACGTACCGCGCGGCTGGGACCAGCGTCACGCCTTCCAGGGTGGGCTTGGATGGCATCGCGAAGGGTGGAATTTCTCGGTCGCGGCAAGTGTGCACTCCGGCTGGCCCACGACAGGCCTGACGCTGGATGACGATGGCGCAGCCATTCCCGGTCCCCGCAATGTGGAACGCCTGCCCACCTTCGCCAGTCTCGACCTGCGCTTGAGTCGCAAGTTCGACGTGCGGCGAGGTACGCTGACCGCCTTCGTCGAGGTCTCCAACGCACTGAATCGTCGCAACATGTGCTGTTTCGACTGGGATATCGACGAAGACGACGAGGGCAATCCAGTGCTGGAGAACAGCCCGGACTACTGGCTGCCACTACTCCCCGCCATCGGCATTCTCTGGGAGTTCTGATAGATGCGCAGATGGTCGGTCGCCGATCCGCCGTGTGTGATATCGGGTAGCACGGCGACCGAAATCGACGGGTCGTAATGGCGCAGCAGTGCCTGGTCGGAGTCGTCCAGGCAGACAACGAGACTGGCACGGCGATAGATCGCCTGGGTCAGCGGGTTCCGGCCGGGCAGCGCACCGCGATGCGTCAACACGAACGGTATCGAGCGTGTCAGCGTCAACAGCAGACCCGCCTGTCCCGCCTCGGGGTCGTGAATGTGCACAACATCGAGACTGGGCATCAGGCAAAACGCGGAAACCGGAGACCGAACAACGGGGGCAACCGCAACCCTGTCAAGGCGGCGCAGGCGTTTTGCGAGCGCGGCATTGCCGACGACGAGGTGCTGATGCTGGCCCTGCGACCGTAGTGTCTCCACCAGCACAATGAAGTGCTCGCCCGTCTCGTCCAACGATGCGGACAGGTTGATATGACCTATGTGCACGACCGCCGGTACTCCTGACCGCCTGTATTTGCGCTTGTTTCCTAAGACGCCTCGCGGTCGGAAAACCGGTCGCCGATCAGCCGATATTCTTCTCGTAGACGGGCAGGTCGTCGCAGATCTTTGTCCAGGGCTGTTTGTCTTCGGTCCAGATATGGGCCTTGAGCGTCGGCCCGGTCGGGTCGTCGAGGCAGTTCAGCGTGATGTCTATTTCACCGGCGCGCTTCTCGTTTGCGTAGGTGATGGACGAGCCGCACTCCCGGCAGATGCCCCGCGTCACGCCGGGTGACGAGCGGTGCCAGTGAATTTTGCCAACCGTGACCTCGAATGACGCGCGCGGATAGGTCGCCCAGGCGACAAGCGGCGCGCCGGCCGCCCGTTGGCAGCTATTGCAGTAGCAGTAGCAGGCGAATTTCTCGGGGGCGTCCACCTTGAACTGAACGGACCCGCAGAAACACCGTCCCGTTACCGTGCTCACGGCGCATCCAGGAAGGTCACGACGCCGCTTTCCAGGGTGTACTCGGCGCCCACGATCGTAAGTTCGCCCGAACCCACGAGTTCCTCGAGAATAGTCGACCCGTGACGGAGCCGATCGACCGAACGGTGCACATTGGCGACGACCGCATCCTGCAGCGACGGGTTGTCGAGGGCTTCCAGCGCGGGGCGAATGCGGTCCACGATGGAACGCAGATTGGGCGAGCGCGTCGCCTCCTCCTGCGCAAGCTCCTTCAGGGTTGCGTCGACCGCGCCGCAATTGCTGTGGCCAAGTACAACCACGAGTTTGGCGCCCAGGTTCGCAGTGGCAAACTC
>JAOUNK010000179.1 GCA_029881015.1 Gammaproteobacteria bacterium
CAAATGGATGCTGCAGGAGGGCGCATTCGAGCTACCTGATAATCCGTGACCATATGTGAAGTCAGAAAGGCTTGGGACAATCTGCGCAACCGTCCTGAAACGCCTGATTGGCGCGGGATGCGAACGATTTTCAACTGGGAATGATCGGCCAAAACGTGACGCAGTTGGCACAGTGGATTCGTTCTCATCGGTAATATGAACAGCCTATGGAACAGGCACGGCAAAAAGGCAAGCGCTGGGTCATCTCGACGCGCGAGGAGATGCGCGAGGCAGCTATCGAGGTTGTACGCGAAGCGACACGCAGAGTTTCGATCTTTACGCATGATCTGGAACCGGGCATTTATGACGATCCGGAGTTCCTCGAAATTATCAAGCGGCTGGTCCTTTCACAGACCTATGCGCGCATTCGCGTTCTGATCGCGAATCCCGCAAGAGCTGTCAAGAACGGTAACAACTTCGTCCACCTGGGTCGTCGCCTCAACACCTACATCGAGTTCCGTCACGTGCGCGAGGATCTGCGTACGCATTCCGAAGCATTCTGTATCGCTGATGAAACCGCCCTCGTCTACCGCCTGCAGGCACCGCGTTGGGAAGGCATCGCCGATACTTACGAACCGGCCGTTGCGAAGCTCTATGGGAGAATGTTCGACGAGATCTGGGCCGCCAGTGAAGTCGAACTGGAATTCCGTCAACTCGGCATATAACAACAAGCACAAGATTGGGACACGGATGTATCCAACAGACCTGACAGTCGCCGCCGTCGTGGAAAAGGACGGAGAGTACCTGTTCGTGGAGGAACGGGCGATGGGAAGACGCGTCTTCACCCAGCCCGGCGGTCACATCGAAACCGGCGAGACGCCCGAACAGGCCGTCGTCAGGGAGACGCTCGAGGAATCCGGCTGCACCGTCGAGTGCGAGGACCTGATCGGCGTCTATCTCTGGATTCATCCACAAACCCGGCAGCAGTTCCTGCGCATCGTGTACGCCGCAAGATTTGTTGCTTGCGACGAATCGTTGCAACTCGACGACGGCATTCTCTCGCGGCACTGGTTGACGCTTCAGGACATCGAACATCGCCGACGCGAGTTGCGTTCACCCGCGGTGCTGCGCTGTGTACACGACTACGTTGCAGGGCACCGTCAATCCGATACCCTGCTAACCGGCATGTTGCCATTGCAGCAAAACGTCCATCGCATACTCGCGAGCGCTGACCTCGTCTAGCCTAGCCCGCGATCAGCAGGAAGCCGCCGCCCCAGTCGCAGCTACTGTCCGTAAATCCGCTGAAAACGTAGAACTGCACGGACCACTCGTCGTTGAAATCCCGGGCGATGAATGCGGAGAGTTCAGAGACCGCATCGCTCTCCGCTAACGTTGCCTCGCGGTAGTCCAGAATCAGGCCGAGGCTCGTCCGATCGCTTGCGTGAAAGACGCCACCGAGCGAGGCGACGATGACGTTCTCCAGATCGACACCGTCGGGGTCACCGCGGAACTTGTAGCCTACAGAGCCCAATAGCGTGAACTGCTCAAGGTATTTGTAAAGGTCCGCACGCACGGTGAAATCCTGCTCCCCGGTGCCGAGCCCCTTGTCGGCGTCGGCTGTGCCGAATTTGACCCGGCCCACGAGATCCAGCGCCAGGCCCCGCCTTTCGCTATAGAGGACATCGTAAGCCGTGATGCCGACGACGACGTCACCGAGCCCGCTTTCCGTAGCGATATCACCGGTCCCGGGCAACGGGTCCCCGCCAGGGCCTGTGACGGTGGTTCCGGACGGTGCCCGTACCCTGAGATAGGGAACGATCAGATCGAACGACACTTTCGGGAAGTTGAGGCTGAGGCCGACAGGAACGTACAGGTCCTCGATGTCGGCATCGCCACCGTACGTTCCGGAGGCATACTCCATGCCCACCGTCCAGACCGCATCCAGGTCGGAATCATCGGCTACCGCCCCCGTGCTCGTGCACAGGAGCGACAGGCAAAAGACAGCGAACGTTCCCCGCGAGACAGTTTCCATGACAGCTAGTCCTCCTGGCCGTCCGCCGGCGGATCAGGAAGCTCGACGCCTTTTTCCTTGGCACGCTTCTGCATCTTCTCCTGGTGCTCGGCCATGAAGCGTGTGCGTTGCTCGGGATCGGACTCGGTAAGACGCAGTTGTTCGCGATACTGGTTGCGTTCCTGTTCGCTCATCAGTTCGCTGCCGTAGATATTCCGGTTCTCGGCTTGCGGCGTGTCGGGCGCATTCGTACGATCCTGGTCACGGTCACGTTTGCGGTCCTGCGCAGGATCATTTACCCGGTCGCGATCGCGCATGCGATCCCGGTCGACATCTCGCTGGCCACGCTCAACCTGGGCGCGTTGTTGAGCGGACGCCCCGCCCTGTCCCTGCCTTCCCTGGGCTGTTGCCGTGGATGCGGTCAGCGCAAGTGCTGCTGCGACGAGAATGCTGATGGTTGTCTGGGCTTTCATGGTGATTCTCCTCTGGAATATGTTCACTCCTGACAACGGGTGCCGCGCCCCGGCGTTGACGTCCTGCTGGTCGGTATTTCTACGTATTTGTCGCGCCACGGAATGCTAGAATCCCGCGCGCTATGACCAAGCGCGTCATTCTCGGCCTTTCGGGCGGTGTGGATTCGGCAGTCGCCGCCGTGCTCCTGAAAGATGAAGGCTACGACGTCCACGCCCTGCACATGACCAACTGGGAGGACGACGACGGCTATTGCATGGCTGCGCAGGATTTGCAGGACGCGCGCCGCGTCTGCGAGCAGCTGGATATCCCCCTGCACCACGCCAATTTCACGCGACAATATCGAGACCAGGTGTTTGCGTACTTCCTTGACGAGTATCGCAAAGGCCGCACACCCAATCCCGACGTGCTCTGCAATCGCGAGATCAAGTTCGGCGTCTTCCGTGACTACGCGAAACGACTGGGCGGCGACCTGCTGGCGACGGGCCACTACGCGCGATCCGGCATCGTGGACGGCTACGGGGCCCTGTTCAAGGGCAAGGACCCCGGCAAGGACCAGAGCTACTTCCTGCACGCGGTCAGTGCGGAAGCCCTTGCCGAGACCGTGTTTCCTCTCGGTGACCTGGTCAAGGAGGAAGTAAGGCACATTGCGCGCGACCGCGGTTTGCCCATTCACGACAAGAAGGACTCGACCGGTATCTGCTTTATCGGCGAACGCCCGTTCCGGGAGTTCCTGGCAACCTATATCGCGGCCAACCCGGGTCCCATGAGAACGCCCGAGGGCGAAATCATGGGCGAGCACCAGGGCCTGATGTTCTACACGCTCGGTCAGCGCCAGGGTCTCATGATCGGCGGTCACCGCGATCATGGCGAGGAGCCCTGGTACGTCGTCGGCAAGGACATTCCCGGCAACGCGCTCATCGTCGCCCAGGGTGAACACGAAATGCTGTTTTCTGCCGGCCTGACCGCGACCGATGCGAGCTGGATCGGCCCGGCCCCGGATGGCCTGGTCGAGGGCCTGCGCTGCACAGCCAAGGTCCGCTACCGGCAGGCTGACCAGCACTGCGTCGTGACCGCCGGCGATGGAGGCACTCTCGATGTGCGCTTCGATACACGCCAGAAAGCCGTGGCCCCGGGGCAGTTCGTGGTTTTTTACGCCGGCGATCGCTGCCTCGGCGGCGCGGTTATAGACCAATTGTGGTGAGCGAACCCCTCGACCTTTCGCTATAATGCGCAACCCCACGGCCCCCCGGCCGTCGCGGAACGCAACAACCGCACACAACCTGGATAACCCGGAGAACAAACGATGACGGACAGCTTCGGCGCTCGCTCCAAACTGGCAGTTGGCGACAATGAATTCGACATTTTTCGCCTTGATGCCCTCAAGGAGGGTCACGTAGACCGCCTTCCCTACTCGCTCAAGATCCTGCTGGAAAACCTGCTTCGTCATGAAGATGGCCGCGATGTCACCCGAGAGGATATCCTGGCGCTCGCCAACTGGGATCCGAAAGCTACCCCGAGTACCGAGATTTCCTTCACACCGGCGCGGGTCGTGCTGCAGGACTTCACGGGCGTTCCGGCCGTTGTCGACCTCGCCGCCATGCGCGATGCCGTGGTCAAGCTCGGCGGCTCCGCCGAGGACATCAATCCGCTGTCGCCGGCGGAACTTGTCATCGACCATTCCGTCCAGATCGATCATTACGGTGCCGCGAACGCGCTCGACCTCAACACGAAGATCGAGTTCCAGCGCAACACCGAGCGCTACTCCTTCCTGAAATGGGGACAGCAGGCGTTCGACAATTTCAGTGTCGTGCCACCGAACACGGGCATCGTTCACCAGGTCAACCTCGAGTACCTCAGCCGCGTCGTTTTCGATACAACGAAGAATGACGTTCGCTGTGCTTACCCGGATACCGTCGTCGGCACGGATTCGCATACGACGATGATCAATGGTCTTGGTGTTCTGGGCTGGGGCGTCGGCGGTATCGAAGCCGAAGCCGCGATGCTGGGGCAACCGATTACCATGCTGATCCCGCAGGTTATTGGCTTCAAACTCAGCGGCAAACTCCGCGAGGGCACCACGGCGACCGACCTGGTCCTGACCTGCACGGAGATGCTGCGCAACAAGGGCGTCGTCGGCAAGTTCGTCGAGTTCTTCGGTGATGGCCTCGCACATATGCCCCTCGCCGATCGCGCAACGCTGGGCAATATGGCGCCGGAGTTCGGCTCGACGTGCGGCATCTTCCCGATCGACGGCGAGACCATTCGTTACCTCAGGCTCTCCGGGCGCGATGACGCGCAGTGCGCACTGATCGAGGCCTATGCCAGGGAACAGGGCATGTGGCGCGAAGACGGACAGGCCGACGCGTTGTACACCGACATTCTCGAGCTGGATCTCGCCGACGTCGTGCCAAGCATCGCCGGCCCTAAACGGCCGCAGGATCGCATAGCGCTGACGGCGGCAGCCTCCTCCTACAAGAAAACCCTGGCCGATACCGTTGCCAACCGCGATACGGGCGGCAGCGGCACTGCCAAACTCGACGGCAAGGATGTCGAGATCCACGACGGGTCCATCCTGATTGCCGCAATCACAAGCTGTACCAACACATCCAACCCGGCTGTCATGCTGGCCGCGGGACTGGTAGCCCGCAATGCGGCCGCGAAAGGCCTCAAGGCCAAGCCCTGGGTGAAGACGAGTCTTGCGCCAGGGTCACGGGTCGTGTCCGATTACCTGGAAAAAGCAGGTCTCATCGACGACCTCGAGGCCATTGGCTTTTATACCGTCGGCTACGGCTGCACGACCTGTATCGGTAACTCGGGTCCATTAAAACCGGAAATTGCCGATGCCGTCACCAGCAACAATATCGTCGGTACCAGCGTGCTCTCGGGTAACCGCAACTTCGAGGGCCGCATCCACGCGCTCGTGCAACACAACTTCCTGGCTTCACCGCCCCTTGTCGTGGCCTATGCGATTGCCGGCAACATGAATGTCGACCTGTACAAGGACCCGCTGGGTCAGGACCAGGAAGGCAATGACGTCTACATGAAGGACATCTGGCCATCGCAGAAGGAAATTCACGACGTGGTCGCCGCCAGCATCAATTCTGACATGTTCAAGTCAAGCTACGGCAAGGTCTTCCAGGGCGATGCCAACTGGCAGCGTGTCGATTCGCCGACCGGCGACATCTACACCTGGGACGCGGACTCGACTTACGTGAAAAACCCGCCCTACTTCGAAGGTATGTCGAAAGACCCGGCACCTGTCACGAATATCAACAACGCGCGCGTCCTGGCGCTGCTGGGCGATTCCGTGACAACAGATCACATTTCGCCGGCCGGCGCGATCGCCAAGGACAGCCCGGCCGCAAAGTATCTCGAAGCTCACGGCGTCAAGCCGTCGGACTTCAATTCCTACGGTTCTCGCCGCGGTAACCACGAGGTCATGATGCGCGGTACTTTCGCCAACATTCGCCTGCGCAACCAGCTTGCGCCAGGCACCGAAGGCGGCTGGACCCGACATCAGCCGAGCGGAGCGCAGATGTCGATCTTCGACGCCTCTGTGAAGTACCGCGAGGAAGCGACACCGCTGGTCGTTATCGCCGGCAGCGAATACGGCACCGGCTCGTCGCGCGACTGGGCCGCCAAAGGTACCGTGCTGCTCGGCGTCAAGGCCGTCATTGCCAAGAGTTTCGAACGCATTCACCGGTCAAACCTGATCGGCATGGGCGTTCTGCCGCTGCAGTTCCTCGACGGACAGGATGCCGAGTCGCTCGGCATTACCGGCAAGGAGCTCATCAGCATTACGGGCCAGACGGACCCGCATGCCAAGACGGTAACCGTAACTGTCACACCTGAGAACGGAGAAGCGACGAGGTTCGAGGCGCTGATTCGAATCGACACGCCGAAGGAACGCGATTACTACGAAAACGGCGGCATTCTGCACTACGTACTTAGGCAGCTCGCCGCCTGACCATGACCGGCCACTGTGACATCCCGGATGTGCTCGTCGCAGCGCTCCGGGATGCACGTCATGTTTGCATCCTCACGGGCGCCGGCATCTCGGCCGAGAGCGGCGTGCCGACGTTTCGCGAGGCACAGGACGGCCTCTGGTCGAAATACGATCCGCACGAACTGGCCACGCCCGATGCCTTCCTCTCCGACCCGGTGCTTGTCTGGCGCTGGTACCGCTGGCGGCGCGACCTGGTGGCAAGGGCAGCGCCCAACCCCGGGCATTACGCGCTTGTGGAGTTGGCGCGCCGCAAGTCGGGCCTTACGCTCATTACGCAGAACGTCGACAATCTGCATCAGCGTGCCGGCAGTCACGATGTTATCGAGTTTCACGGGAATCTTTTCGAGGACCGGTGCTTCGCGGACGGAACGTTACAACGCGGCGACGACACCACCG
>JAOUNK010000180.1 GCA_029881015.1 Gammaproteobacteria bacterium
CGCGGCGTCGGCACGCGGCCAGCCGACGTGTGCGGTGCCGAGACAAGCCCCATGTCCTCGAGATCCGACATCACGTTGCGTATCGTCGCCGGGCTGAGATCCAGACCCGAGTCTTTTGACAGTGTCCTGGAGCCGACTGGCTGCCCATCGCGGATATACCGCTGGATCAACACGCGCAACAGGTGTTGGCCGCGATCGTTAGGTAAGGAATTGGAAGCATCTGCCGACATTCAAAAGAAACGCTAGCAACGGCTTGGCGGTCGGTCAAGGGTCTGCAACAATCCAGCCATGGACACCCAATTCCGGAATATCGCCCTCATGGGCCGACAGACCGACAAACGCGTTGCCGAACCGATGCGCATGTTGGCCAGCTACCTGACTGAGGCCGGAATTCATGTCGCCGCCGCAGAGACACTGGCGCTGGAATTGCCGGTGACACGCATCGCCGAGGAAGAGCTCTGCAACAGCGCGGATCTTGTCATCGCGATCGGTGGCGACGGCACGATGCTGTACGCCAGCCGCCTTGCCAGAACAACGGGGACGCCAATCCTGGGTGTAAACCGGGGCCGGCTCGGATTCCTTGCCGACATCACGCCCGATGAAATGATTGCCAGCGTGGAACAGGTGCTCAAGGGTAATTACCTCAAGGATTCACGCCTCCTGCTAAAGGCACGCCTGGAGTCCGCGAGCGGCGAAGACGCGATCGAGTACGGGCTCAATGACGTGGTCGTGCAGCGCCGCGGCTCCGGCGGCATGGTGGACTTCTCGACGAATGTGGCCGGTCAGTACGTGAACACGCACTCCGGCGACGGGCTCATTTGCGCAACCCCGACCGGTTCCACGGCTTACGCGCTGAGTTGCGGCGGCCCGATCATCGAACCTCAGCTCGATGCCGTGGCGCTAGTGCCGATTTGCCCACATACGCTGACCGACCGACCTATCGTCATCCCGGCAAGCCAGGAGATCGAGATCGTTCTGCTCAAGCGCGATGATTCTTTTGCGGAAATAACCGTTGATGGCAGCCATATCGGGACTCTGCGTCCCGGTGACACCCTGAGGGTTGCCGCGGCAAGCCAGCGCATTACATTGCTGCACCCACCCGGCCACGATTTTTACGGCATCCTCCGCTCCAAGCTTTTCTGGGGGCGCGACAGCCGCAAGCGCGGCGACCCGGCATTGGAATCCTGACATGTTGATGAGCCTGCAAGTTCGCGATTTCGCGATCGTCGATCGGATCGATATCGAGTTCTCGCCCGGCATGACCGTGCTGACCGGGGAAACCGGCGCCGGCAAGTCCATCCTCGTTGACGCGCTCGGTCTGGTACTGGGTGAGCGCGGCAATGCGCAGCTCGTCCGCGACGGCGCCAAACGGGCGGAGTTCGCAGCCGAATTCGACACTGGCGCCCTCCCCGCCGTTGGTGCATGGCTCGAAGAGCAGGCGCTCGATCTTGACGGTGACTGCCTGCTACGGCGCGTCATCAATGCCGACGGACGCTCACGCGCCTTTATCAATGGCAACGCCGTGCCGCTGTCACAGCTGAAGGCGATCGGTGATTTGCTTCTCGACATCCACGGCCAGCATTTTCACCAATCGCTCGCCCGGCGCGATATCCAGCGGGACCTGCTCGATCATTATGGCGGACTTCTTGACGCGCGCTCAGAGGCAGCAACGCACTACATCGAGTGGAAGTCCCTGTCCGCTCGTCTCCTGGAACTCAGCAACGCTGAGGCCGATCGCGCCTCGCGCCTCGACCTGCTGTCGTTCCAGCTTCAGGAGCTCGACGCGCTGGCTCTCGAGGCAGACGAGGTGGTCGAGCTCAATAATGAGCGGCACAAACTGCAGAACAGCGGCAAACTTGCAGAAGGCGCCAATGCAGCGCTTCTCGGCCTTTTCGACAGCGACACGGGCAATGCGAACAGCCAGATCGCCTATGCCCTGCGCATGCTGAACCCCCTGGCTGAAATTGACCCGACGCTCACACCGGTACTCGAGATGTTGAATAGCGCGAGCATCCAGGTTGGCGAGGCGGCTGACTCGCTGCGACGCTACGGCGAAGCACTCGACATGGACCCCGCACGGCGTGACTGGGTTGAGGAGCGCCTGGACGCTATCCAGACGCTTTCGCGGAAACACCGCGTAACGGCGCAGGAACTTCCCGAACTGGCCGAGCGGCTGCGCACCGAGTTCGACGATCTCAGTCACGCCGAAGAGCGCGGCCGCGAACTCGAAGAGCAGGCGGCAGCCGCCAGGTCCGAATTCCTGCAGCGTGCCAAGAGTCTTTCGACCGCAAGACACGAGGCGGCCGCCGGTTTCCAGGCCGCTGTAACGGCAGCCATGCACGGCCTCGGGATGCCGGGAGGCCTGTTCGAGGTGGCGCTGCAGTCACTGGACGACGAGGATGCCAAGCCCTGGGGAATCGACAGCATCGAGTTCCTGATCAGCGCGAACCCGGGACAGGCGCCGCAGCCTCTCGCCAGGATCGCCTCGGGCGGCGAACTGTCGCGCATGAGCCTTGCGATCCAGGTCATCGCCAGCGATGGCAGCGCCATCCCGACGATGGTGTTCGATGAGGTGGACAGCGGTGTTGGCGGGGGTGTGGCGGAAATGGTCGGGCGCAGGTTGCAGGAACTGGGGGCAAACCGGCAGGTACTCTGCGTCACGCACCTGCCCCAAGTGGCAAGCCTTGCGGATCAGCACTTTCGAATCAGCAAAGTCACCGACGGCAAGTCCACTCGAACGCGCGTACAGGGTTTGAGCAAGGATGAGCGGATCGAGGAACTCGCGCGCATGCTGGGCGGCGTCGAGATAACGCGCAAGACCCTTGCGCATGCGGCCGAAATGCTGGCCGGTGCACGCAGAAAGCGCGCCTGACGCCTAGCTGTCGTCCTCGCTGCTCTTGTTCTTCACATAAAGGACAAGGCTGTGATCGATCAGTTCGTAGCCGTATCTGTCGGCTATTTCATGCTGTAGGCGCTCTATTTCCTCACTTACAAACTCGACGACGTCGCCGGTTTCCACGCACACCATATGATCGTGGTGGTCGCCATCATCCAGTTCAAAGACCGAATGACCACCCTCGAAATTATGGCGCGTCACAAGGCCCGCGGCCTCAAACTGGGTCAGGACGCGGTACACGGTGGCGAGACCGATATCCTCGCCCGCTTTCAGCAACTGCTTGTAGATATCCTCCGCACTCATGTGGCGCGACCGCATACCCTCGAGGATTTCGAGGATCTTCAGTCGCGGGAGCGTGATTTTCAGCCCGGCCCTGCGAAGGTCTTTTCGTTGCTGCATGAATAAACTCTTTCAAGGTATGATGCGCGCCTATTATGACGCAGGTGGCAGCCGGACTCTATGACTAACCGCAAATGGATCGTTATTCTCTTAATGACTATCGCACTGGCGATCAGTAGCGGCTGCGTCTATCGCGCGTCGATTTCGCAGGGCAACCTGATCAAGGAAGAGGACCTGGCGCAACTCGAAGTGGGCATGACCAAGAACCAGGTACGGTTCCTGCTGGGCACGCCCATGATTGACGATCCCTTCAACAAGCAACGCTGGGACTACGTCTACTACCTCAAGTTGCGCCGCGACGATGCTACGTTCAAGCGCTGGGTCTCGGTGATCTTTGAGAACGATGTGGTCAGCGAGATCCGCAAGGACCAGGAACTAAACCCGAATCTTTAGCCGTCGCGACTCGCGCGGGTTCATCTCCAGGGGCCTGAACAGTTCAATCCGGTCACCCTCCCTGGCCACACGGCTACGCTCCACCGGCTGCCCCCAGATACCGGCCTGAAGCGCGTCCAGGTCGTGCCCGGGAAACTGTCGTGAAATACCACTCGCCGCCAGGACCTCCGCCACCGTCGCTCCGTCTGCCACCGCGACGGTCAGGAGTACCTGCCGCTGCGGCAGCGCAAAAACCACTTCAACCTGCATAGATCTTTGCGGCCCGTTGCGTGAAGGAGTCCACCAGCGCGTTGCACGTGTTCTCGAAAAAACGCCCGAAGATCGTATCGGTTGCCCTGTTCTCGAACTCGAACTCGAGATCCAGTGCCACTTTGCTCCCTGCATCCCCAAGCTGCTGGAAGGTCCAGCCGCCTGACATGTGGCGAAACGGCCCGCCAATCAATGCAATGCCCAGGAACTCGTTAGGTTTGAAAATATTTCGCGTCCGAAACCGTTTGCTGATGGGACCACGGTGCAGTTCAAGCGAGGCTTCGATGAAGTCCTCGCCACGAATATGTACTTCGGCGTCGTTGCACCAGGGCAGAAAAGAAGGATAGCGCTCGACGTCCTTGACGAGCTCGTACATCTGGGCCGCCGAATAAGGGACCAGTGCGCTGCGGCTGACTCTGCGCATTGTGCGTTGGCTACCGTCAGGCCAGCCGGTCGCGAATCCACTCTATCAGGCCAACCGCATTCAGCAACACGAACAGAATGCCGACCGGCGCGAGGAAACGTGCCGCAAGATGCCACACCTTGAATATTTTGCCCGTGTTCCCAAGCTCATCGGACGTTGAGTTACGGCACATCACCCAGCCGGCGAACCAAACGATCAGAAGGCCACCGAGCGGCAGCATGATATTGCTGGTCAGGTAATCGACGTTATTGAAGATCGTACCGGCCAGGAATCTCGTTTCCGACAATTTGTTGAATGACAGCACCGTACCGAAACCGAGCAGCCAGATCAGCAGTCCGATCATGACCGTGGCTTGCGCCCGCGTCTTGTTGAAGCGCTCTACGATCCAGGCCACGGCCGGCTCCATGAGGCCGATGGCCGAGGTCCACGCCGCAAATGACAGAAGCACAAAGAAGATTGTTGAAAGGAATACGCCACCCTGCATCTGACCGAATGCCATTGGCAGTGTGTTGAATACGAGGCCCGGGCCATCCGCGGGCGTGAGTCCGTTCGCGAACACCAGCGGGAAGATCGCGAGGCCAGCGAGGATGGCGATCGCCGTGTCGGCCGCAACGACGGCGGCCGAAGCACCAGTAATCGAGGTTTCCTCAGGTAGGTAAGCACCGTAAGCCATAATGGCACCCATGCCGATACTCAATGTAAAGAACGCCTGTCCGAGGGCTGCCAACACACTGTCCTGCGTCAGCTTTTCGAAGTCAGGCGTAAACATGAACGCCACGCCCTGGCCGAAATAGCCCGAATTGATCGAGTAGACCAGCAAGACCAGCATGAGGACCAGGAGCGCCGGAACCATGAACCGGACGGCCTGCTCCAGACCGCGCTCGACGCCGCGGGCGACGACGTAGACTGACAGGGCCATGAAAATAGTGTGCGTCAGCCCCACTTTGCGCCAGTCACCCACATAATTTTCGAATTCGGCACCTACTACTTCCGCTGTTGCACCGACAAACACGCCACTCACGCTCTTGACGATGTAGGCCAGTGTCCAACCGGCGATCACGCTGTAATAGGACAGAATAAAGATGCCGGCAATGACGCCCATGCCACCAACCCATCCCCACCTGCGAGAGCCGCCTTCTTCCTCGCCGAGAATCTGCATGGTCCGCACGGGATTGCGTCGTCCGCGCCGGCCGATAAGAATTTCCGACATCATCACGGGCATGCCGATCAGTACGACACAGGCGAGATATACAAGGACAAATGCGCCACCGCCGTTCTGCCCGGCGATGTAGGGAAACTTCCAGATATTGCCAAGACCAACCGCGGACCCGGTAACAGCCAGGACGAACGCCATGCGTGAAGACCAATGGCCGTGCAGTGAGCTGCGTTTGCCGTCGCCGGCCTGGTTGCTGAGCATGCTGGATCTCTATTCCCCGAAGATTCGGGCGATTCTTATACAAAAGCCCGCGCCATACAACGCTTTGCCCGTATAATCCGCTCGCAAACAAGGGCTTCCACCAATTCGATATGGGCAATAAGAAGACAAAAAAACCGGTTGGCGACGTCATCGCGGTGAATCGACGTGCACGCCACGACTACTTCATCGAAGACCGATTCGAGGCCGGTCTGGCCCTCGAGGGTTGGGAAGTGAAGAGCCTGCGGGCGGGCAATGCCCAGCTCACGGAAGCCTATGTGCACATTAAGAATGGTGAGGCCTGGCTTGTCGGTGCCCATTTCGCACCGCTGAAGACGACATCCACGCATATCAAGGCGGATCCCACCCGGGCTCGCAAGCTATTGCTGCATCGCAATGAAATCGATCGACTCACGGGCGCCGTCGAGAGGAAGGGTTATGCGCTCGTTCCACTCGACCTGCACTGGTTCAAAGGCAAGGCCAAGCTCAACATTGGCCTCGCCAAGGGCAAGAAACAGCACGACAAACGAGTGGACCAGAAGGATCGGGACTGGCAGCGGCAGAAAGAGCGAATCTTAAAACACTAGTTATTAAACAATAAGTTACAATACATACTTAAAGCATATTATTTCACCTGAACTGTGAAATTTTGACTCTCTAGATTGTTTTCGCCCAATAAGTACCTACACTAGACGCTACACGGGGGTGACATGGCTTCGACGTGGGTCGCGAAACTCCGAGTGCATGCCGAGGGACAGAGTACCTCGTAAATCCAACTGTAAAACTTATAGTTGCCAACGACGACAACTACGCTTTAGCTGCTTAAAAACCAGTTTGAAGCCTTCTGCCCGGTACGTGCCTGTGCGTCCGGTTCACAGGAGTCACCGACACAGGACCGCGGCAAGGGCATGTTCTGGGCTCGAACCGTTAAATCCTTACAGAACTGGCTGTGAGTTTTCCCTGCCCGTCGGGTAGCCCGCAGTGAGATTAATGACGGAATAAGCATGTAGACCTCGTGGCAGAGGACTTGCGGACGCGAGTTCGATTCTCGCCACCTCCACCAATACAGGGTCCGAGAG
>JAOUNK010000181.1 GCA_029881015.1 Gammaproteobacteria bacterium
TATGAAGTCATCGAAATCGAACGTGCCCGTCTTCTCTGCTTCGCCTTCAACCGTGATGGTCCAGGGGCGCGGCTTGAAATTGCGTGCATACACAACCGGGTCTCCCTTGCCGGTCCCGAACTCGTAGAAGTTGTTGTACGTCGTAATGTCGTCGTAGCTGTTCGCGGGTTCATCGGTGCTGTACGGGCTCGCGGCGACCCCGGCCAGCTTTGCCCGCCGTGCTTCCGGCACGACAGCAGCCAGCGCGCCAGGGGCCAGCAATGCGCCGCCGGCAATTGCCCCGGCGCGTATGAAATCACGGCGATTCAGGTAATTCTCGAGATTCGTAATCTCGGACGGCCGGATATCGGACGGTTTCTTGATCAGCACAGGAGCTCCCTTCTGCGATAGTCTCTTGAGACAGACCGGACAAAGGCGAAGAATATTGCACATGAGCGCAACGCGCATCTTGCCCTGGTATTACGCCGCGACCGTGGTGTTCCTGCTTCTCGACTATCTCGGGGGCGTGAACGTGCGTGTGGCGTTTCTCGAGTCACTCCCGGCGGCCAGGCTGGCGTACTACGCGATCTGTTTTACGTGCCTGGCCCTGATGATCTGGCGTCCGGCCTGGACAACGCTGATCGGGACCTTCGAATCACTGGTCACGCTGATCGCGCTGATATTCAGCATGGCGCTACGCGTTTTGATCCCAACTGACGCGATCTTCGAGGAAAACGCGGCTTTTGTGACGTATCAGGAGATCGTCAATTTCATGATTTCGGGCAGTGTGGCCTACGTCGCGTGGACCAGGGGATTGCAGGCGCTGCGCGGTCAGTAGATCGCCCGGATTCTTTCGCCATTCAGCGTCGGTTCAAGCGGCGGCGGTTACGGTTGATATCACGTAATCGGCCCCCAATCTATGGGCGTATGCCAAGAGGATCGAGCACATGAGCGAGACACTTTCCAACATCGTCCGCAGTAAGGACCGGGTAGCCGTCATGGCGGCCCTGCATGTCGACGTGATTGCGGATTTCGTTTGCCCGTTCTGCTTTCTTGGCAAGCGGCGCCTGGATGAGGCGCTCAAGGCCGTGCAGGGCCCCTTCGACGTCAGCTGGAGCCCGTTCCAGTTAAACCCGGATATTCCGCCCGAAGGCCAGCCATTCGATGTCTACCTGACGCGGCGCTTCGGCAGTCCCGCGAACGTCGAGCCGGTGCTGGAGCATCTCGCGGAAGAAGGCAAGGCGTCCGGCGTACAGTTCCGTTTCGACAGAATAGCGCACGTGCCCAGCACGCTGCCGATCCACCAGCTCATGCAACACGCCGGGACGCTCGGCGCTGACCAGGTGGCACTTGCGGATCACCTGATGTCCGCGTTCTTTGAAGACGGCAGCAATATTGGAGAACGCGGCGTGCTCATCGACATCGCCAGCGCGCATGGGATTTCGCCGAAAGAGACCGGCGAGGCGATCGGCAATGATCGCATTCGGCAAATCGTCGCCACCCGCGAGGCACGGGCACGCAGCTCGGGTCTTCTCGGCGCGCCGGGGTTCCTGATCAATCGGCGGTTACTGGTTGTCGGCGCCCAGCCAGCCGATGCGTTGATTGGCGCGTTCGATCGCGGGATGTTCGGTGAGGGACTCGACTCGCTGGTGTCGCCCGCCGTTCACTAGGGTCGCGCCAGCCACTCCAGGACCAGGCGATTCACGTCGTCGGGTTTTTCCTGCTGGGTCCAGTGACCGCAATCCAGCATGTGAATGGTCAGGTCCTTCACCAGGGGCTTCATTCCTTCGATATGCTGCGGGCCGATCAGTACGTCATTGCTCGCGCCCACGAACAAGGTCGGGATATCGATCTGATGGCTGACGCCCTCGAGCTGTTCCCAGTTATGCGTCCAGTTCCGATACCAGTTGATCGGCCCCGTGAAACCCGACTGCGCGAATCGCGCGGTGTAATAGTCGAGCTCCTCATCGTCCAGTAAAGCATCGCCGCTTGCCTGCTCGGCGAGCGTCTGCCGCAGCAGGCTCACGACCTGGTACGGCGGCGGCAGCTTCTCGAACTGTTCGCGCGTGAGCTGGTTCTTGCGCATCATCCGGTTGATGAAGTGACGCGGATCAGCACCGAACAGCCGGTCAGCTTCGTCGGAGTCCTGGAAGTTGACGATGTAGAAATCCTTGCCAAAGCGCTCGCGCATGATGCCGACAGGGTCGACCGGTGAGCGGGGGAAGTGTGGAATATTCAGGATGACGAGCCTGTCGATACGCTCGGGCGCCAGCATGGCCATGTTCCACAGTACGAGCGCGCCCCAGTCGTGTCCGATGAATGTCGCCGTCTCGAGTTCGAGCGCGTCGAGCAAGCCATGGACATCGGCGATGAGCTGTTGCATGCGACAGTCGGCAACGTTCGCGGGTCCTTTGGTCTGGCCATAGCCGCGTTGGTCCGGGGCGATGGCGCGCAAGCCGGCGGCGGCCAGGGCTGGCAACTGGTGTCGCCACGAGTAAGCGAGCTCCGGGAAACCGTGGAGCAGGACGACGGGATCCCCATCGCCCTGTTCGTGTACCGCCATCTCCAGGCCGTTGACGTCGACGAATGCTGGCTTGGGAAACATCGCTTCATTTGACAGGAATTGATCCCTAACCGCAAAGTCGGGCGACGCGACAGAGACTCAAAAGGCGGCCCAATGAAAAGAACAATAAGAAATGGCATTTGCACAGTTCTCGCGGCGATTCTTTTCGCGGCCTGCGGTTCGCCGCAGCCGCCCGAGCATTTCGACGTCATCATTCGCGGCGGTGACGTCTATGACGGATTGGGCGGCGCGCCTGTCAAAGCGGATGTTGCTCTGACTGGCGAGCGCATTGCGAAGATCGGTGACCTGTCGTCGGCGACCGCCGGCAAAGACATCGATGCCACGGGTCTGGCTGTTTCCCCGGGCTTCATCAATATGCTGTCATGGGCCACCGAGTCGTTGATCGAAGACGGTCGCGGAATGAGCGACATCAAGCAAGGGGTGACGCTCGAGGTGATGGGGGAGGGTTGGTCGATGGGCCCGCTCAACGACGAATTGCGGGCCCTTGTCAAGTCGCAGCAATCGGATATCCAGTACGATATTTCGTGGTCGACGCTCGGCGGCTACCTCGAGTTTCTTGAGGACAAGGGAGTCTCGCCCAACGTCGCGTCGTACGTTGGTGCCGCGACGCTGCGCATCATGGAAGTCGGGTTCGATAACGTGAAGGCGACCGAGGAGCAGCTTGCGCGCATGCAGGATCACGTGCGTCTTGCGATGCGTGAGGGGGCAATAGGTGTTGGTTCCTCCCTGATCTACGCCCCGGGAAATTTTGCCGACACCGATGAACTGGTCGCGCTGGTGGCGGCTGCCGCGGAATTCGATGGGCGCTACATCTCGCACATACGGTCTGAGGGAAACAGGCTCGAGGAGAGTGTCGAGGAACTGATACACATCGCGCGTGTAACAGGCGCACCAGCCGAGATTTATCACCTGAAAGCGGGCGGTCGCTCCAACTGGCACAAGGCGGAAAAGGTGTTCGCACGCGTCGAAGCCGCTCGAGCGGAGGGGCTTGCCATTACGGCGGACATGTACACGTACACCGCGGGCGCGACGGGACTCGATGCGTCGATGCCGCTCTGGGTGCAGGAGGGAGGCGACGAGGCCTGGTTTGCAAGACTCGAAGACCCCGCGATCCGGGCCCGCGTAAAAGAAGAAATGATGTCCGAGGATACCGAATGGGAGAACCTCGGACTGCATGCCGGACCGGACGGCGTGTTGTTTATCGGCTTTCGGAATCCGGACCTGCGGCACCTGATAGGCAAGACCCTGGCGGAGGTTGCGGAACTGCGCGGCACGTCGCCGGCGGATGCGGCGATCGATCTCGTTATTGAAGACCGGAGTCGAGTGTCTACCGTTTACTTCCTGATGTCCGAAGAGAACGTGGCCAAGACCGTCGCGCAGCCCTGGGTGAGTTTCGGGTCGGACGCTGAAGCCTCAGCGCCCGAAGGCGTGTTTCTGAACTCAAGTACCCACCCGCGCGCCTACGGTACATTTGCCCGCGTACTCGGTAAATACGCTCGCGATGAGGAAGTAATCACGTTGCAGGATGGCATTCGAAAAATGACTTCACTGCCGGCGACCAATCTCGGGATCCGTGAACGCGGTCAACTGAAGGCCGGCTATTTCGCGGACGTCGTGGTTTTCGATCCGGCCAGGGTCCAGGACCACGCGACGTTTGAAGAGCCGCTGCAATACGCAACCGGGGTGCAGCACGTGTTCGTCAATGGCGAGCAGGTCCTCGAGGATGGGGAACATACCGGTGCGACACCGGGTCGTGTCGTTCGTGGTCCGGGCTGGACCGGATGGGTGGACAGTGACTGAGCGGCGGAGCAGCTGTCGTGAGCATGGACGAACCATCGCAAGAGCGTCAGCCACGCTTGTAGTCCCACAGCGGAAACACCCTGGACAGGGCAAGCAGTCCCAGCGGGTGCTGCAGTCGACCATCGCCGATCGCTTCCTTCACGTCATCGAGGGTCATGAGATGCACCCGGATAGCCTCTCCCGGATCCAGTGCCTGCTCCTGAACCCGTTGCACGTCTTCGGCCAGCCACAAATGACAGGAGTTGTCGTGAAACGCGGGATTGGCCTGCACGGTCCCGAGGCTGCGCCAGCGACCGCCACCGAAGCCGGTCTCTTCCAGGAGCTCGCGCTTTGCGGCCTCGAGAGGGCTCTCGCCCGGGTCCACGACGCCGCCGACCGGCTCGGTCGTGAGCGCGCTGACGCCGAATCGATATTGCTCAACCATGACAATGTCGCCAGCCGTTGTAATGGCGACAACGTTCACCCATTCGGGGGTTTCCAGCACCATGCGGCTGATTTCAATGGATGACGCCGGGTGCCTGACACGGTCATAACGCACATTGAATAGCGGCAACTCGGGGCCCCGTTCGCTGCCAACCGTTTGCCATCGCAACTCGTCGTCACTCATCTACGGCTCCTAGAGCTTCACACCCAGCAATGTCAGCAGGCCCCGCGTCCAGCGTTGCCTGAGAATCGGCACCATGACGCGATACAGACGGCCCGAGGTGTATTCGTCCTTGCCTTTTTCGAGCGCGGCGAGGCCTTCGCGAATCACCACGTTCGCGTCGTACCAGATGAAGCCCGGCGTGTTGCTCTTCATTGCCGTCAGTTTGTCCGACGCGTGAAAGTCCGTGTGTGTGAACCCGGGGCACAACGCCATGACCTTGACGCCCTGGTCACTGAATGCGGAGGCCAGCGCTTTGGACAATGCAATCAGGTAGGCCTTGGTGGGACCATAACTGTAGTCGCCGCCCACGGTCATGCGGCCGGCCACCGAGGCAACGTTGATGACACGACCGTAGCCACGCTCGAGCATGCCGGGGATGAACTCGTGGCACATGGCAGCGACGGAGGTCATCATGAGTCGCAGGTAGGCATCGTGTTTGGTCCAATCCCGGGTATGGATCAGGTCCGGGCCCTCGGAGCCCGCGTTATTGATGAGGAAGTCGATTTCGAAACCGAGCTCTTGTGTCTGGCCGAACAGCCTGCCCGGAGCGCCCGGTTCCGACAGGTCGGCCGTGAGAATGTCGACGCCGACACCGTGTGCTGCGCGCAATTCGGTAGCCAGCGCCTCCATCGGTTCCGACCGACGGGCGACGAGGATGAGGTCCTTGCCCTCGGCAGCGAGTTGGCGTGCAAACTCGCTGCCGAGACCGGCCGATGCGCCGGTAATTATTGCTCTGCTCATGGCGACGCACTATCGCACATTTGGCCCGACTTGCCGACGCCGCATAGCTCGGTGCATAGTGCTGTTTCCAGAATCCGGATAAGAAGAACATGAGAAAAGACGGACTGAGCCAGAAAGCCTACGTTCCTGTTGAAGAGGGCGACGCCTACGATCCGTTTGTCCCCTCGAGCGAATCGCCCGCCGAGTTCACACTCAAGGCAGTCGGGTTGGGCATCCTGTTCGGTATTGTCTTCGGCGCCGCCAATGCCTACCTGGGGCTTCGCGCCGGCCTGACGATCAGTACGTCTATACCGGTCGCCGTCATGACCGTTGCAGTATTCCGGGCCCTGGCGAGCGTCGGCGTTCGCGGCACGATTCTCGAGGCCAATATTGCGCAGACGACAGGCTCGGCATCCAGTTCCCTGGCCAGCGGCGTCATCTTCACGCTGCCCGCGCTGTTCATGTGGGGAATGCCGCCCGAACTGCTGCAGATGACGCTGCTCGCCATGTCCGGCGGTCTGCTCGGCATTCTGTTCATGATTCCATTGCGCCGTTTTCTCATTGAGCGCGAGCACGGCAAGCTCCCATACCCCGAGGGTACGGCATGCGCCGAGGTCCTGGTGGCCAACGAGGTCGGCGGCGGTCGCGCCCGGTTCGTCTTCTACGGGCTTGCGGGCGGCGCGTTCTTCAAGTTCCTGACGTCCTGGATCAACGTGATTCCGGGTGCGGTTCACGCCAAGATCCCTTTCTTGAGAAAGGGCGAACTGGGCATGGACCTGTCGGCCGCGTTGTTCGGTGTGGGCTATATACTCGGACCGCGCATAGCGGCCGTGATGGTCGGGGGCGGTCTGCTTTCCTGGCTTATTATCATTCCGGCGATTGACTACTGGGGCGCAGACCTGGCGGCACCGTTCTACCCGGAGACGGTCAGCCTCATCCGCGACATGTCGCCTAGCCAGATCTGGACACGCTACGTGCGCTACATCGGTGCGGGTGCAGTAGCAACAGCAGGCATCATCACGTTGATACGCAGCATTCCGGTGATGGTGAGCAGCTTCAAGATCGGCTCCGCTGAACTG
>JAOUNK010000182.1 GCA_029881015.1 Gammaproteobacteria bacterium
TTTCATCTCGGTGACCGACTTCGCTGCAGCGTAGTCGTCCTCACTGACCGCGCGTATCGCCGCGGCCGTGGCGTCGAGCACCACCTGGTGAAACTCGCTGAGCATCACCTGCGTCGGCTGGCTGATGGGCACGCCCTTGCCAATGCGTCGCCTGCCCAGTTCTACGAGATTCATCTCGACCACATCACCGATATTCTCGAGGTCGTTGACGGCATCCATCAGGTGCATGAGTTCAGCCGTCTGCTGCTCGGTCAGCTCGTTCTGGCTGATTCTGCCGAGGAAAACGACGATTTCCGCATGCAGGACATCCACGCGCTCATCGATCGCCCGAATATTGTCAAGCTCGCCGGCACTGCCGTGGAGAATTGCCGGCATGATGTCCTTGATCATCGTGAGCACATGCTTGCCCATGCGCCTTATCTCACGCCGCACGAGATCAAGTGCAATCGATGGCGTCGACAGCACATCAGCATCGAGGTACTTCGTTGAAATGACGCCCTCGGCGTCCAGCGGTCGGTCAGGAATCATCCATTCAACGAACCGCGCGATCAGCGTCGTAAACCAGATAAAGATCAGCGTATTCGCAACGTTAAAGATCGTGTGCGCGTTGGCGATCTGGCGTGGCGCCTCCGCAGCCAGTCTTTCGGTGCCGTAGAGGTCCTCGTGCACCGGCGAGACAGCGGTCACCAATTCGGCCAACTGATCCACGAAGGCGATCCAAAGCACCACGCCAGCCACGTTGAACAACACATGCGTTGCTGCCGCGCGCAGGGCTTCGCGCGGCTTGCCGATGGCCGCGAGCATCGCTGTTACGCAGGTACCGACATTGGCCCCGAAGGCCAGCGCAATACCGGCCGGCAGTGTAATGAATCCCTGCCCGGCCATCACGATGACAATCGCCGTTGTCGCCGACGAGGACTGGATCAGCGCGGTAAATGCCGCGGCGATCAGGATCCCGATGAACGGATTCTCCATGCTGATCATGAGATCCAGGAACGGCTGGAACGTTCGCAGCGGCTGCATCGCCTCGCTCATGATGCTCATACCGAAGAACACGAGACCGAGACCCATCACGATTCCGCCGTAGTGCTTTAGCTGGTTTTTCTTGCTGAAGAACAGGAAGCTGAAGCCGACTGCGATCAGCAGCAGCGCGGCTTTCGAAACCTTGAATGCGACGATCTGAGCCGTGATGGTCGTGCCGATATTGGCGCCCATAATCACGCCGATCGACTGGGCAAACGACATCAGGCCGGCCGTCGTGAACCCGACGACAAGGACCGTCGTCACCGATGACGACTGGATAACGGCGGTAACAAACGCACCCGTCAACGCGCCCATGTAACGATTGGAGGTCAGGCGACCGAGCACCATGCGCATGCGCTCGCCGGCCACGACCTTGAGGCTTTCCGTCATCTGCTCGATACCGAACAGGAAGAGCGCCAGGCCGCCGAACAACTGTATCGCCATCTGCCCGACGGCCGCCGAGGACAACGCATCATCCGCCCCGACAGACGGGGCGCTAACCAACAGCAATACAATCAGTAACAGAAGGCGCGGCATGAGCTCTGGGGATTAGTCAACGGAAGCCTTCTTCTTGACGATCGTGACCGGCACGGGGCACAACTGGACGATCTGGGCAGCTTTTGAGCCCATAACGAGATGCTTGAGTCCGGTGCGACCCTGGCTCCCCATCACCACCATCATGGGCTCAAGGTAATCGACAACTTCCAGAATCCGGGTGACAGGCAGTCCGCGGACCATGAGTCGAGCCGAATTTCGCAGTGACTCGAGCTTCGGATGCTCCTCGCTTGTCTCCTCCATAAAATGGTCGAACGCGTCCGCCGCCATGTCCTGTATTCGCGTGGCACGTTTCTTCTTAATCAGCTTCGAGTAATAGCCCGGCATCTCGCCCGGATCGTGAACGACGTGTAGCACAACCAGCGACGCCCTCATTACCTGTGCGTACTCGGCTGCCTGCAAGAGGGCCGCTTTCGAGTGGTCGGAAAAATCAACCGGTACAAGGATGACGCCGCCCTTTGCATCGCGCCTTGCGGCTATCGCGTGCTCGCGAACTTCCTTTCTCGAATCAGCCAAGATCGCTTTGGAATTTCCCATGCCAAGACTCCTGCCACGTGCTGCTGTAGTCTAGCAGCGTGCACGATTGCCATTATCCGTAATACAACCTATGGTTGCCAAATGAACGAAGAGCCCCAGATCCGATCAATGATCGCTGAGCATCGACAGCTGCTGCTGCGCATGGCGTTCAAGATCACGGCCTACTACGTCGCACTTGCTGCTGCGATCGCCCTCGCATCCTCGCTCTCCCCCGGTTTCGTCGACCAACTGCCTCTGGGTGGTGTTGGTGAGATTGCCGACTTCGGATCGTCGAGCATCTACGACCTGGAAGAAGCATTGCTTAGTGCCGACGACGAACAGATTGAAGACATCGTCACCGAAAACACGCGTGCCCGCCTCGCACGCGGTCCGGCCTGGTTCCTGGAAGCGATGTCGCTGGTCTACGCGATGACGTCGACGCTGTTGCTCATGTTGCCGGTATCCTGGGTCTACCGCGCTATCCACGAGGGTAGCGTTTACGATCACTCCATCGACACTACGGCGCTCGTGCTCCCGGCCGTCGTTGCCGGAATCGTGACGGTGGTTCAACACAGCCTCGCGTTGGCGTTTAGCCTGGCCGGAATCGTCGCGGGCGTTCGATTTCGACGTGCCCTGAGCGATACCTTCGATACGCTGTTCATACTTGCATCGATCGGTGTCGGCATTTCTGCCGGTGTGAAGTCGATCGAGATTGCGGTCGTGCTGACCGTCTTCTTCAACTATGCGTCGATCGGTGTGTGCGCGTTTGGCGATGGCCTCGAGTCGCAGCATGCGGTTCGCGACAAGATTCGTCGAAAGGCGGCCAAGGTGGCCAAAGCCAGGGAACGGGAAGCTCGCGACGATCCAAACAGGCCTATGTCGAATCTTTAGGCGCCGCTAATGCCGCTTCCTCGGCCAATATCTCTTCCAGCTGCTCACGTCCGCGGCAGCGCTCGAGTACCTGTCTTTTCAGCTTCGCCTCGTCTTCCAGGATCGCGAAGTAGTCCCTTATGTAGCCGATCGAGCGGTTGCGCGACAGCCGGCTGAGTTCCGGCGTACCCTCGAACAGCGCGAGAATCTCGGCCTTCTTTGCCCGCATGTGCGCAACCGCGGCGTCCATGACCTCGGGCGGCTGGCAGAGGCCTCTGTAGTAACGCGTCCGCACCTGGCGAATCGGCAGGTGTGCCGGCGGCGCTGCGTACCGCGCATTCACGAGGCCGGACATGTCGAAGTCGAAAGGAATCGGGATGCGCTTGTCCGCTGTCTTCTTGCGCGTATACATCACGGAGTTATGGCAGCAGTAATCGCCTTCCGGCCCCTTGAGTACCGAGTAGTCGTGGTTCGAGATCAGGAGCTGAAACAACTCCACGAGTGCGGTGGTCGTTCTGTCCAGATCCCGGAACTCGTTTTCCTTGACCCGTACTTTGTCGAGACCGAGACGCTTGCCGACATCCCCGTCATCTTCGATGACGAACACGAGATCGGTCCAGGAGCGCATGGCCTCGTCACTGTCGACATAGCTCAGGCGAATCAAGCGCGTGCCAAAGCTGTGGTCAGTGAGAATTTCGAATGTACGGTACGCCAGGTATTCGAGAAGCACCTTCTGCTGCGATTCGAGACCGTGCTGGCAGGGAGCGACCAGTTTCAACTTGTCCTGCCCGCTAAACATCGTGCCCTTTACCTGCGACTTCTTGAAGTTCAGCTGAATTGGCGGCAACTCGCAGTACTGGCGACGGAAATTCCCGCGTATCCGGATCGACACGTCCAACCGGGCGGTCTTGCCTTGCTCGTCGATATAGGTCCATTGGCCGGGGTGATACAGACGGACTTCCGAATCGCGCTGCGCATAGGTCTGCGCGACAGGCGCGGTCAACACGGCCTTGACGGTCGTATGGTCCTGGAACAGGGGCGCGCGTTCCGACGCGGCTGCCACGGACGCGAGACAGAGGCATACGCATGCGTTGATGAGCAGAAGACTCTTCACACAGAGGACTTATACTGAATCGCCCGACGTTTGTCATACGAATATTCCACAGGAAAACTCAGCCGAATACCGGCATAGTCCCGGTATGGGAAAATCACGAACGGAGAAAACTGATGTTGGATGTCGGATCCAAAGCACCCGAATTCATTCTGCCCAACCACGAAGGCACGGAGACGGCTCTGACCGACCTGCTGGCCGACGGACCACTGATCCTCTATTTCTACCCTGCGGATTTCACACCCGGCTGCACCAAGGAAGCCTGCTCGATTCGGGATATCCACAACGACATCCAGTCAGTGGGGCTGCAGGTCGCCGGCATCAGTCCCCAGGACGAGGACAGCCACCGGCGCTTTCGCGAGGAGCATGACCTGCCGTTCTTGCTGCTCAGCGATCCCGGGAAAGTAGTGATCAAGATGTACGACGTGGACGGACCGTTCGGCGTCGGCGTACGACGCGCGACCTTTCTGATCAATCAGGATCGCAAGATCAAGGACGCCGTCATGGCGGACGTACGCATCGGCCGCCACCAGGAGTTCATCGAAAAGGCGATCATCCTGCGTGAGGCGGCGGGCAAGCGAGCCGGCGACTAGGCCTCGCCTTGCACGGTGACGATAACGCGCCGCTGATGCGGAGCGAAACGGTGCTCCCACAGGTAAATACCCTGCCACGTACCAAGCGCACACAGCCCGTCGCGCACCGGTAGATTCAGGTCAGACCCTGTCAGCATGCTGCGGACATGGGCAGCCATGTCATCCGGCCCCTCCGCCGTGTGCGTAAACATCGGATCGCCGTCGGGAACGCGCGCGGACATAAACGTCTCCAGGTCGCGCATGACGTCCGGGTCGGCGTTTTCGCAGAGCATCAGTGAGGCGCTGGTATGGCAAACAAACACGTGGCACAGACCAATCCGTATCCTGGAGGCGCGGACAGCGGCCTGGATGTCCCGGGTCAGGTCGTAGGTTCCTCGCCCCCCGGTCGATACCACTACTTCAGACTGGACGATCACGGAATATAGGGCTCGCCATAGCGCAAGCGGATCGTCTTGGTCTTGCCAAACCACGGAATCGAGACGATATAGAGATTGTCGTACTCGTTCTCGGCAATTGCCGGGACCTTCTTGCTGGCACCCATGTTGCCGATCAGGGCGGGCAATGTATTGCTGTGGCCAACGACCAGGATGATCTTGCCCTTATGCTCGCGGACAATATGCTCCATGATCGCCTCCGTATCGGCGGGATCGTAGGAATTCAACGGTAGTCCGAGCGCGTCGGCAATCGGGCGTGCCGTTTCCTCGGTTCGACGGAAAGGCGTTGAGTAGACCGCGTCGATGCCGGCAACGACATCCGCATCAACAAGTTGTCTCGTCAATTCAGCCACGCGCCGCTCCCCCGCGGGACTCAGGCCGGGATCGTCCTCGGATATCGCCGTTTTTTCGGCATGCCGTACGAAGATTACGGTTGTCGTGGCCTGGGACTCGAGAAACCAGGCAAGGCTGAACGCCAGGGCCGCATAGATGACAACAACCTGAATACGGCGGCGGCGCCGGTGCTTGCGGCGCTCTGTTTCGGAAAGTGGTTTGCGCATGGAAGGCGACTTTACGAGTTTTTGTCGCTCTTGACCACGTGATATTCGCCTTCGATCACACCGCCCTGCGGCCTCTGCGCAGGGGACGACTGCCCCCGGGACTGTCTCGCCAGTTTGCGATTGAACCACCACAAGCGCAGCCCGATGATCGCCGCAAACACGGCGACGATGCTGCCGAGGACGACAAAGGCGAAAAACCCGAGCACGATAGACGCGCCGATAGCCAGTGCGCCGACGATGACGACCAGCGCATTGGCAATCGGGTTACCCGCGGGAATTCCGCGATCAAATGAGGAGTATTTCATTCTTTCCTTGTGTAGAACCCTTCGAACCACGTAGTCCAGGTTTCTCCGTTGTCCGTTGACTGCTCGAAGAACTGCCTCACCCGACCGTCGGGCAATGGCGTCCACAATGCGCGAAACGGAATCGTCGTATCGTTGCCCAGCGTGTGCAAGGTACCCACAAGCTGCATGCCCTTGTCGGTCATTCCACCACGAATGTTGATCTGGCTGCCACCTTCGGCGTTCCAGACCTGCACCCATTCACCCGTGATCTTGTCGACATAGTTGATGCTCTGGCCTGTGCCACCCGCTGTGTTTTGCCAATGCTCGAGCAGGACGCAGCCGCGTTCTTCCTTCGTAATCGAGTTGGTCCCCGCCAGCCCACCGGCCGGTCCGTGGACAACCCAGTCGCCTACCCAGAAATCGAATTCCGAAAACGCTTCGTCATGCTCGCAGGGATAGGCTAGCCTCGACATCTTGTCGACGAGAGCGTCGTAGCGGCCATCACCGCCCAAGGTAGCCAATATGGGGTCATTCACGATAAACCCAACACCGCTGAAACCGGTCGCTGCAATCGCCTCGAGCTCCGCCGTCGCCTTGTCCCGATCACCGGCCAGGGTGTACAGCCGAGCCCGTTCGAAACCGATACGGACCGGGGAGAATTCGAGCTCTTGTGCAGCCGCAAGGGCTGCATGCGCCTCCGCATACTGCCCGGCCTGGCGTGCCGTCTGTGCCTGCTGATACCAGCCGTTTCCGTCAGGCACCGGCGGTGATTCGGCGGCTGTCGCAGATGATATTGTATATAAAATCAGTAGATTAGCTGTCTTTCCTAGAAATGACATAAGAAT
>JAOUNK010000183.1 GCA_029881015.1 Gammaproteobacteria bacterium
TTTGCCGACAGGCGCGGTGATCCTAAATTCACCGCAGTCCTTGAACGCGTAGGACTGCCTGCAGAACGACCGTGAACACTAAGCAGAAGGCCCCGTAAAGGGGCCTTCTTGTCTTTGGCGGAGAGAGAGGGATTCGAACCCTCGGTACGGTATCACCGTACACTCGCTTTCCAGGCGAGCACCTTAAACCACTCAGCCATCTCTCCGAATTTTCGTATCTATATCGATTCTACAGGGTCGGTGGCTGGTCGTAACATCTGCCCTCTGGAATCCTTGGCGCATCAGGATCCGCCTTGGGTATCGGCATCTCGGCGAACTCGTTGAGCTGATCCAGTCCCTCCGGTGCAATCACACGCTTGCCTATCTCACGATTCTGGTACTGCAAGCCGTCGTCGCACGGGACAACGAGGGAATCCGCGCCTCCGCAAGCCGACATCAGTGCGCTGAGCACCAGTACGGCCATTAACCGGGTTTTCGTCATGCCGTTTTCTCCAGATCGACGCCTGCCTGCCGCATCGCCGATCGCATATCATCATGGTACTGGCCGGAAAATGGCGTTAACGGCAAGCGGATGTGCGGCTGCATCAGCCCCATCTCACTTACTGCCCACTTCACCGGAATCGGATTGGACTCAATAAACAACGCCTTGTTCAGCGGCTGCAAGCTGTCGTCCAACGCTTTGGCTTCCTCGTCCCTGCCCTCACAGGCCAGGCGGCACAATCTCGCCACCTGAGCGGGCACTACGTTACCACTCACCGTCACGACACCATGGCCGCCGTTCTGTATAAACGGGCACAACGTAAAGTCGTCGCCACTGTAGAGCATGAAATCGTCATCCACCAGCTCTCGAATCCGGCGCAGGCGTTCGAGGTCGCCTGTCGCCTCTTTGACGCCGAATATGTTGCCGTGTTTCGCAAGGCGACCAACCGTCTCAGGCAACATGTCGGCGACCGTTCGGCCGGGCACGTTGTACATGAGCAGCGGCTTGTCGAGACTATCGGCAATCGCCGTATAGTGCAGGAAAATGCCTTCCTGCGTCGGCTTGTTGTAGTAAGGGACAACCGCCATGTAGGCCGCGATCCGGGGATCCGCAACCGCCCGCGACAGCTCGATCGATTGCGATGTGGAATTTGAACCCGTGCCCGCGATGATCGGAATACGGCCGTCGGCAATCTCGATCGAACGCCCAATGAGCTCAATATGCTCTGACCGCGTCAGCGTCGGCGACTCGCCCGTTGTGCCGGCGATGACGAGACCGCTCGACCCCTGCTCAACGTGAAAATCGACCAGGCGCTTGAGACTCGCGTAGTCGACCCGATTATTGACGTCAAATGGCGTAACGAGGGCGACCAGGCTACCGTAAAACAAAAGACAATCCTCGCCACAAATGAGGCGGCGATGTTACTGTTCATATGCGGTGCTGGCAAGGACTGTCGGCGTGCGCTCCCCGCCACTTGAAACGGCGTCAGGATGAGCCTCGTCATTCGTGGGAATAATCTAAGGAAAATTCTAGATAAATGTCACAACTTATTGTTATTTCAGCTATCGGCTCTGATCGGACTGGCGTTGTCCAGGCGCTGAGCAAAGCCATTCTCGCGTGCGGCGGCAATATCGAGGAGAGTCGTATGACGACCCTCGGATCGGAATTCGCGATGCTGCTGCTGGTTTCGGGTAACTGGCATCTGCGTAGCCGCCTGGACCAGGAACTGGAAAAGCTACGCGGGTCGGGCGATCTGCAGATCTCCATCAAGGAAACCGATGCGAAGCCCGTAGCGGCGGATCGCATGCCCTACCTGGTGGATGTCCTGGCGCTCGACCAGCAAGGCATCGTGTTCAACCTGGCCGATTTCTTCGCCTCGCGCGATATCGAGATAGCCGACGTCGCTACTCACAGCTACGCCGCGGCCCACACGGGTGCTCCCATGTTCTCGGTGCAGATGTCTGTCAACGTACCGTCGTCCATCCAGGTTGCCCAGCTGCGAGACGAGTTTCACGAATTGTGTGAAAATCTGAATCTCGACGCCGTTTTCGATGCCGCGAAACCCTGAGGTATTCGCAGGCTGATTGCACCGGAGAATTGAATTGAGCGCACCCCGCATTAACCGAGTCGTCCGTGACTTCACCGCGGCCGCCACCGGCGACCAGGCGATCCGTCTCAAGGACCTGCGTGGCAGAAACGTCGTCATCTACTTCTACCCGAAGGACAGTACGCCCGGGTGCACCACGGAGGGGCGGGATTTCAGCGCATTGCACGGCAAGTTCAAACGGGCGAACACGGTCATTTTCGGTGTATCCCGAGACAGCATCGCCTCGCATGAGAAGTTCAAGGCCAAGCAGGGCTTTGCGTTCGACCTGCTCTCGGATCCCGACGAGAAATTGTGCAGGCAGTTCGACGTCATTCACGAGAAGACTCTGTACGGGCGCAAATTCATGGGTGTCGTACGCAGCACGTTCCTCATCGACGCCGCTGGCAAGCTGCGGCAGGAATGGCGCAACGTGAAGGTTGCCGGACATGCCTACGAAGTGCTGGAGGCGGCCAACGCCCTGTAATCGACGGAACGCGCGCCTCTCGCCGTAGTCCGAAGATAAGTCACCCGTGTTATTGAGTCTCAGATGAACATTAGCCCCTGCAAACGCCTGTCTCTCCTTGTCGCGCTAGGCATGCTGGTTTTCGTTGCCGGCGCAGGCGCCGACGACATCAAGTTGCCCGATATGGGGAGCCCGGCTGACGCGATCCTGAACAATTCGGACGAGGCCAGGATCGGCCGTATGATCATGCGGGACATCCGCAATAGCGGCCAGGTTGTCGAGGACCCGTTGATTACCGAGTACCTCAATGACATCGGCAGCCGTATCGCGGCGCAGTCCAACAAGGGCGATCACGATTTTACGTTCTTCGCGGTCCAGGACGACCGAATCAACGCGTTCGCCCTTCCCGGCGGGTATATCGGCGTGCACACGGGTTTGATCGAGGCAAGCCGGAATGAGGACGAACTCGCCGGTGTCATTGCTCACGAGGTTGCGCACGTGACGCAGCGCCATATTGCACGCGCGATCCATGCAAACTCGCGACAGAACCTGATAACAACCGCCATGATGCTCGGGGCCATCATCGTCGCCGCCGCAGGCGGGAGTTCAGATGCGGTGCAGGGTGCCATGGCAGTCGCACAGGGCACTGCAGCCCAGCAGCAAATCAACTTCACGCGCACCAACGAATACGAGGCGGATCGCGTCGGGATTGCCGCCCTGGCTGACGCCGGGTTCGATCCCCACGGCATGGCATCGTTCTTCGAAGTCATGTCCAGGCAGCAGACCTCGAGCCCGGAAATGCGCGCCCCGGAATTCATGCGCACGCACCCGGTGACGACAGCCCGTATTGCCGAAGCCCGCAATCGCGCCCGGGAGTATTCGCCGGTCCGGAACGAGGACTCCACGGGCTACGGTATCTCGCGCGCCCGTATCATCGTCGCCCGCTTCGACACAGCCCAGGAGGCTGTGGCGTATTTCGAAGCTCGCGACTACGAAGCGCAGACGGACGTGGAGCGTTACGGCCGAGCCGTCGCGTATCAGCGTGCCGAGGACTACCTCGGCGCCCTGGAGATCTTCGAAGAACTCCTCGAGAAGGACAAGTCGGTCATCGCCTACTACATTGGTCTTGGCCAGACGCTCGTTGCCCTGGACCAGACCAGCGATGCCGTCGAGACCTTCGAGCGTGCCCTCGAGTTGTTTCCGCGCAATATTCCGCTCGTGATCGAATATGGCGAGCGGCTGCTCGAGATGCGTCAACCCAAGAAGGCGCACGCGCTGCTGCTGGACCTGATGAACAACGTGCCGCCAACGCCGGAGCAGGTGCACCTGATCGCGCGGGCGGCCAGCCTGGCTGGCGAGGACGCGGAAGCCTACTATTACCTGTCCGAGTATCGGCTCATGATCGGTGATCTGAATGGCGGTATCAGCAGCCTGCAGCAGGCACTGCGTCTGCCTGAATTGCAGGAGATCCAGCGGGCGAGGTTCGAGGCACGAATCGATTTCATCCAGGAATTCATGAGCGAAGAACAACTCAAGCAGCTGCGCTCGTCACGCCAGCTCGGCCTGGCATGGAATAGCGCCCGGCAATGATGCGCGTGCCGGCTATCCTGCTTGTGCTGTTCGGCACCAGCGGTTGCGCCACGGTGCCACCGGGCGACCGCGTCGCTCACGACCCCTGGGAAGGACTCAACCGGAGCATGTACGCCCTCAACGACGCCGTTGACAGCGTCACGCTGAAGCCCGTCGCCAGGGGCTACAAGAAGGTAATCCCGGAGCCGATACGCAATAGCGTAGGCAACTTCGCGCGCAATCTCGCAACCCCGCGGAACTCCGTCAACAACTTCCTCCAGGGCAAGCCGTCGCGCGGCTTCAGCGAGCTGGCACGATTTCTCGTCAACAGCACGATTGGCCTCGGCGGAATTTTCGATGTCGGCACCGCCAGCGGCATTGAGGCGCATCGTGAGGACTTCGGCCAGACGGCGGCGGTCTGGGGTGTCCCCAGCGGCCCCTATGTCATGGTCCCGTTCCTGGGTCCGCAAACACTGCGAGATGCCCTCCTGATGCCTGCCGATATCGAACTTGACGTGCTGCATCACGTGGACAGTTCCTCGGTGCGCGATAGGCTCTGGGTGTTGCGCATCATCGACCTCAGGCACCGAGCGCTCTCACTTGAAGACCTGATGAAGGACTCGAAGGACCCCTATGTAACGCTTCGCGAGTCCTACCTGCAGAACCGCGAATTCGAGGTATACGATGGCAACCCGCCCTTCGAAGAGGACGATGAGTTTTACGACGACCTGGACGAATTACTCGAGGAAGAGGATTACTAGGGTTCTCCGTCAGGCGCCTCGATAAAGCCTGCCCAGCGCTCCCCGCGTGCTAGCAGCGGCTCCACTTCGGTTGTCCTGGCGATGGCCGTTATTTTCTCCGGCATCCCGGTGAAACGGATCTCCCGGACGCTGTGGTTCGCCCACGTGACCCACTCAAGCAACAATGCCAGGCCTGCGGAGTCGCTCTTCGTGACTGCCGAGAGATCGATCTCCAGCTGCGTGTGTTCCTCGAACGGCGCTTCACTGGCCCTGAGGATTCTCTCTGCGGTATCGAACGTCATCTCGCCGCTCAGGGCGAAACGACCATCACCAAGATCCTCAATGGTGAATTCACTCACTGGTCCTGCTCGACAACCGTAATTCCCGCCTCGCTTTCCAGCCTGGCGATGACGGCGTCCAGGCTGGACGCCCGAATTTCCGAATCGAGCTCGGCGCGGAAATTGCGTACGTAGGACACGCCTTCGATGACAACATTGAAAACGAGCCACCCCGACTTGCGTTTGACCAATTCGTAGTCGACGGCAACCTTGCTGCCGTCATCCAGCGTCACCGTGCTGCGCACCCGGGTGCGTTTCTCGTTGTCACCGCCACGATACGGGAGAACCGTAATCATCTCCGGGTCGAACTCCAGGATACCGTCCGCGTACTTGCGCAGCAGTGCCCGGTAAAACCCCTCGATGAAACGCGTCTTCTGCTTTTCGCTGGCAGTACGCCAGTGCTTTGCGAGCACCACCTGTGCCGCAAAACGCCGGTCGAACCGCGGCATAAGAATGCCGTCGATGATGCTGTAGAGCTCCTGGCGATTCTCCGCCAGCTCCTGCGTGCGGCCCTCAAGCTGCTCTGTCAGCAACTTGACCGCACTCTCGATCACGGCATTCGGCGAGTCGTCGGCGCTTGCCGAGGACATGCCCAGCATCAGAAATACTATTGCAAGTGAGCATTTATACATCTGCTCTACTCCTCGTCGCTCGATCCGGCATTCACGAGGAACTTGCCGATCAGGTTCTCAAGAACGATTGCCGATTGCGTGAACAGGATTTCGCTGCCGTCCTCCAGGTACATATCTGAGCCACCGGCCTGCAAGCCGATGTACTGGCTACCGAGAATACCCGACGTCAGGATACTGGCATCCGAATCGTCCGGGATCTCGTCATACTGCGCGTCGATGACAAAGCGCACGACGGCCTCGAGGTTCGTCGAATCAAACGACACTTCGGTCACTCGCCCTATCGTCACGCCCGACATCGTTACCGGCGCGCGGGTACGCAGGCTGCCGATATTCTCGAATCTCGCCTCAACCGTGTAGACAGAGTCTGCCTGGAAATCGTCGCCGCCCGTCGTCTGCGTCGTCAGGAAGAACAAAGAGCTCATCCCGAGCAACACGAACAAGCCGGTGCCTATTTCAACTGAACGAGTTTGCCGCATACCGAGTCCTCAAATCATCGCCGCGGTAATCATGAAATCAAAAACGAGGATCGTGATTGCCGTGATTACCACTGTACGTGTTGTTGCCCGCCCAACGCCTTCCGCCGTTGGCACTGTATTATAGCCTTCCCATACCGCGATCAGGCTCGCCGCGACGCCGAAGACAACGCTTTTGAGTATGCCTTCATTCACGTCGGCCGATTCAACGTTGAGCTGAATTTGCTGCCAGAACGAACCCACGTCCACCTGGAACAGCTCCACGCCGATCAGGTGAGCCCCGAACATGGCGATCGCGCTGAAAATGGCAGCCAGGAACGGCATGGCGATTACGCCACCGAGAAATCTCGGTACCAACACGCGCCGCACCGGGTTTACCGCCATCATCTCCATCGCAGACAACTGGTCTGTCGCCTTCATCAAGCCGCTTCAC
>JAOUNK010000184.1 GCA_029881015.1 Gammaproteobacteria bacterium
CAACCGAAGGCGACTGGGTCATGTTCGCCTGGGACGGCGTAGGCCTCGGTCGCGACGGCACGCTCTGGGGCGGCGAAGCCCTGTTCGGCAGGCCCGGGGCGTGGCAGCGCTTTGCGAGCCTCAGAACGTTTCGCCTGCCGGGCGGCGACAAGGCGGGACGCGAGCCATGGCGCAGCGCGGCCGCACTGCACTGGGAGTGCGGGTCTGACTGGCAGGCGGGTCCCGATCCGGATGGCATCGCAAAGGCCGCCTGGGAAAGCAATCTCAATTGTCCCACGACCAGCGCCGCCGGGCGTCTGTTCGATGCGGCCGCGGCTATCATCATCGATCTTCCAACCGCCAGCTTCGAGGCACAGGGGCCGATGCTGCTCGAGGCGTTGTGCCGCGCCGCGGCGCCGGCCGTCGAACTCGACCTGGTCGGAGGCGACGACGGCGTGCTCCGGCTGGACTGGGAGCCCCTGCTCGACATACTTGGCGACCGGTCCAGGGAACCGGCGCTTCGGGCGGAGATCTTTCACGCGAGCATGGCAGCCGCCATCGTGAGGCAGGCCGCGGTCGCACGTGAGCGCTACGGCGCCAGCCTGGTCGGGCTCTGCGGTGGCGTGTTCCAGAACCGCTTCCTGGCCGAGCAGGCCGTGCGCCTGCTGGAGGGCCAGGATTTCGACGTGTACGTGCCGCAGGCATTGCCCTGCAACGACGCGGCACTAAGCTATGGACAGGCGGCAGAAGTTGCGGCCCGAGAGGATGTCAGATAATGGATGACGAGCGTATTTCACTTGCGCACGGCAACGGTGGCCGTTTCATGCGCGAACTCATCGAGGACGTGTTTGCGAAAGCACTGTCCGCCAGCGAGCTGGACGTGCAGGCCGATGCCGTCCAGATCGATCTGGGCGACGGCGAGGTCATGATCACCACGGATGGATTCACCGTGCAGCCGCTGGAATTTCCCGGGGGCAACATCGGTTCGCTTGCGATTCACGGGACGACCAACGATCTCGCTGTGGCAGGTGCAAAGCCGATGTACATGACGTTGAACGCGTTCATCGAAGAAGGTTTCGAAGTCGCACAGCTCGAACGTATCGTCACGAGTCTTGCGCAGGCGGCGGTCGAAGCGGGCGTTCGGATCAGCGCGGGCGATACGAAGGTCGTGCGGCGCGGCGAAGGCGGTGGTATCTATCTTGCGACGACCGGCGTCGGTCTGCGCCTGCCGGGCGTCAAGCCGTCGATGGACAAGATTCGCGACGGCGACGTCATTCTCGTGAGCGGCCCGATCGGCGATCACGGCACGGCCGTCATGCTCGCGCGCGAAGAGTTCGGCCTCCGTGGCGATCTCGTTTCCGACGCGGGCCCGGTCATGGGACTCACCGAGCCGTTACTGGCGTTCGACGGCCTGCGCTTCATGCGCGATCCGACCCGCGGCGGCATCGCGTCGATCGGTCACGAAATTCTGAAAGCGACCGGTCTGGGCGTGCGCTTCGCAGCGACCGTGCCTGTTCGCGAGCCCGTGCAATCGGTCTGCGACATGCTCGGCTACGATCCTTACTACCTGGCCTGCGAGGGGCGCGTCGTCGCAATCCTGGCGCCCGACCAGGCCGATGCGGCGCTCGCGCTCTGGCGCGGTTTGCCGGAGGGCAAGGAGGCGGCTCGCATCGGCCGCATCAATGCCGCCGAAAAACGGGTCATCCTCGAAACACCGCTGGGCGGCGAACGCTTTCTTGAAGAGCTCGAGGACGACCCGTTGCCGCGCATTTGCTGAGCGTGCGCCTAGCCGGTTTCGAGTTCCACGCGTTGCAGGATCATCTCGTCGCCACTGACCACGGTCGTGTGGAAATCACCGCAAGCGCCGCAGACCAGGCGATTGGCTCGCGCCGGGGTCTCGGCCTCGCAGGCGCCGCACCGCACCGTGATCCCGGCCTCGTCAAGGACGAACTCGGCGCCCGCCGCGATCGTCCCGGCCGAGGCCATGGGCCAGGCGCTGCGCAGCAGTCCGGACTCCACGCCGGACAGCGGGCCGACTTTGAGTTCGATCCGCGTCACGCGGGATGCGCCGCGCTCGGCGGCGATCGTCTGCACCTGCTCCAGCAGGGAGAGGCATACCGAGAGCTCGTGCATGGCCCTGGCGTCAGGCGATTTCGACGAGCTCGATCGCGAAGGTGAGGGCCTGGCCTGCAAGCGGGTGGTTGGCATCCACCGTGATCGAGGCCTCGTCGACCTGTGTGACGACGAGGTTCATCACCTGGCCATCGGGGCTCTGGCTCTGTAACTGCATGCCGACCTGCGGCGCCATGTCCTCGGGCAGTGCGCTCTTGGGAACCTGTTGTACCAGTTGCTCATTACGTTCGCCGTAAGCCTGCTCGGGCGGGATTGTCACTGACTTGCTTTCGCCAACGGCCATGCCGTCCACAGCACTGTCGAAACCGGGGATTACCTGTCCGCCGCCGAGTGCGAACTCGAGCGGATCGCGGCCGACGGAACTGTCGAATTGTGTGCCGTCGTCCAGTGTGCCCGTGTAGTGGATACGGACGGTATCGCCCGACCTGGCTGGTGTCATGGGTGCGGCTCCTCTTGGGAATTCGGCACTATAGCAGAAAGCGGATATTGCGATTTCCCGCCGGTTCCGGGCAGTATTGGGGTTAGGGGAAACGCAAAAGACCAAGAAGAAACACGGGGGAGTATCGGTAATGGCCTATCAATTTGCCCGCGTCCTGCAAAGCAGCGGAGGTTTCAGAGCCTTGTGCATTGCAGTCGCAGCGGCTCTGCCGGCGGCTTCGCTGGCGCAGGACGTCGTTCTTGAAGAAATCACGGTCACGGCGCAGAAGCGCGAGCAAAGCACGCTGGACGTCCCGCTGACCGTCGACGTCTTCTCCGCCGACGATATGGAAAAGACCGGCGCGCTGAACATATCCGAGATGCAGGATTTTATTCCCGGCTTCGAAATGGGGAGCAACCCGACCCAGGCGAGTATCTCGATCCGCGGGATTTCCAGCGTTGGCATTTCGAGTGGCGGCGATCCATCGGTCGCAACGTTCTACGACGACATCTACGTGCCGCGTGCTGCGACCACCATTGCGTTTACCGACGTTGCCCGCGTCGAGGTATTGAAAGGTCCGCAGGGTACGCTCTACGGCCGCAATGCCGCAGCCGGCGTTGTGAGCATTGTGCCGAATCGACCGGGCGCCGATAACGAAGCATTCACCAAGTTACGCATCGGTAACTACGGCCTGGCGAGAATAGAGGTGATGGGGAATATCGCGGTCAGCGACAATTTCTTCCTGCGTGCCAACGTGCTGAGCAATCAGCGCGATGGCTATCTCACGAATCTCGTGCCCGGCCAGAAAGACCCGGGCGAGCAGGATAACCTGGCGGCTCGAATCTCCGGATTGTGGCGCATCTCGGAGGCTACCGACCTGCAGCTCTCCTATGACTACGACAGGGTGGACAATTCCGCGCGCGGGGCCGTCGGCCTCAGCCAGTGGGGCGCATGCCCGACCGATCCGCGCTGCGATGTCGTACTGAACGATGTGATCGACGGCGAAGAGACGCGCGATATGTGGGCCGCAAACCTCAAGCTCTTTCACGAGATCAACGACGACTGGTCTGCCAAGTTCGTGACGGGATTTCGCACATTCGATGTCGTGAACAAGCAGGACGAAGACGGCACGGCGGAATACGATCGCTATCTCGACACGGACAATATCGAAGACTCGGACATTGCGTACACAGAGCTGCAATTCAATTTCAGCAACGAGAGGATCAACCTGGTCTTCGGCGGCAACCTGAGCAAGGAAGACACCAGCCAGGTCATCCCGGTCAACTCGAACACCGATTCCGTCATGCGCGCGGTGACAGCGGGGCTTGCGCAGGAGTTCCGGGTACCGCTGGATCATTTATGGAATCCCGACGAAATGGCCGGCGCGCTGACCTATCTCAATTCCCTCGGGCTATTTCCGTTTCCGGTAACTCCCCAGGATGTCATGGCGACGGGCGACCTCTTTTATGAGGCTCTCGCAGCGGATCCGCTGCTCGCCGGGGTCCCGTTTTTCGGCCCCAGCTTCGCGGGCCAGCCCTGGAGCGAGATCTATTACAACAACGGCGATTTCACCAACTGGGGTATCTACGGTGATGTCGATTTCCAGGTGAACGATCGCTGGAACCTGCTGTTCGGTCTACGCTACAGCAACGATGAGAAGACCTTTAGCTGGCGCAATCCGCCAAACACCTTTACCGCGATGCGACCGGGTACACCGGACCTGATATTCCAGCCGGATCCGCTCTACCCGGACGCACGCAACGGCACACTGACCGCGACCGACGACTGGGACAAGCTCACGGGCCGCGCCGTTGCGCGTTACCAGCTTGCGGACAATGCACAGGCATTCCTGTCGTACTCAACGGGTTACAAGTCCGGCGGGTACGATTCGCTCGATGTCTGGACGTCCGACCATCCGCTCCGGCCGGAGGAATCCGAGAATATCGAACTCGGCGTAAAAGGTGATTTTGCCGACGATCGGCTGCGCCTGCAGCTGAGCTTGTTCGCGATGGATATCGACGGGCGCCAGCGGACCGTCGACAGCCGCCCGCCAGGGCAGAACAACCCGATCCCGACGGTGAATTCGGGTGACCAGTCGGTCGAGGGTATCGAGGTCACGCTCAACTGGCTGGTTACGGACAACGTCCAGTTCAACTTCCTGACGACCTGGCGTGACGCACAGGCCACCTGGGATCCGTACTTCGATGCCAACGGTGACCCGGCCGGCGGGCCGCAAGCAAGCAACGCCACCGACCTCGATTACACGTTGTGGCTGGGTTGGCAGCCGGAGATCGGTCCCGGCAATCTCGATGTTCGTCTTGAGTACATCTATAACGAGAACACGTCGTACCTCGACGACAGCAGCGTGGTTGACCCGGCGCTCTTCCCCGGATTCTACGAAGATCGCGAGGAATTGAACGTGCGGATTGGCTGGGTCAGCGATGACGACAAGTGGACTGCCGCGTTGTGGGGCAAGAACCTGCTCGACCAGAAGCTGCTCGGCGGGATCAGTGATATCTCCATCCTGTTTGGCACGCCGTTCACGTCGATCGGTGCGCCGCTGACCTACGGCGCCGAGGTCGGCTACCGATTCTGAGCAACCCGCGCTAAGCGAGAACGCCGCAGTCTTGAGCAAGGCTGCGGCTTTTTTTTCGAGGTCCCGACTAGGACAACTACCTATTTGCAGCGCCGTGCCGCGGGTCTACGGTAATTCTGGGGATTTGTTGGTTGCGGGTGATGCCATGAACGAGTCTTCAAGCAGCGGTCATGTGGTCCAGCTCGACACGACGGTTCCGGTCTGGGAGCAGTTCTTTACCGTCGCACCTCTAGTGCTGATCGGCACGCGAGACGAGGACGGATCGCTGGACATGGCGCCCAAGCACATGGTTACCCCGATGGGCTGGCAGAACTACTTCGGCTTTGTCTGCACGCCAAGGCACAAGACCTGCAGCAACATTGAGCGCAACGGCGAGTTCACCGTCAGCTATCCCAAACCCTCGGAGGTGTTGATTGCAAGCCTGGCCGCCTCGCCCAGGGGCGTGGAGGGTTCCAAGCCCGTCGTCGATTTTTTCCAGACGTTCCCGGCGACGCTGGTCGACGGACGCTTTATCAAGGACGGCTACCTCTATTTCGAGTGCCGCCATCACAAATCGGTGAGCGGCTTCGGCGAAAACTGCCTGATTACGGGCGAGATCGTCGCCGCCTACGCAGACATTGATTATCTTCGTTCGTCCGAGGCCGACGACCAGGAGACGATACACGCTGCACCCCTGTTCGCGTATCTCTCCCCGGGACGCTTCGCGACGATCGACCACTCGAATGCGTTTCCGTTCCCGGAGAGCATGAAAAAGTAACTCCGACATGAGCGCCACGACAGCGGCAAGAGTTCTTGAATACGTCAACGATCAGCGGCACGTCCTGACGAATCTGATCAGGAACCTCGTGGAAGCGGAATCGCCATCCGCGTACCCCGAAACCCATGACGGCGTCAGGCGCATCTTGCGGCTTGCGCTCGCCAGCGCCGGCTATGAATCCCGCGAGACAGGCGGACCCAACAGGCCGCGACATGTGTTCGCAAGACCCGCAGAACGGCGGCGTGGCCAGCCTTCGCAACTCGTCCTCGGCCATTTCGATACCGTCTGGCCGGTCGGAACACTCGCAGAGCGGCCATTTCGTATGGACGGCAATATCGTGCACGGCCCTGGCTCATTCGACATGAAGGGCGGCCTGGCACAACTGGTACTCGCGCTCATGGCGATCCGCGACCTGCAGCTCGAGACACCGGTTCTGCCCGTGATCTTCGTCAATGCCGACGAGGAAATCGGCAGTCGCAGTTCAACGCGTTACATACGCCTGCTGGCGCAACGTGCGAATCGCGCGCTCGTCCTCGAGCCGGCGTTCGGGGAGCGCGGCGATATCAAGACAGCCCGCAAGGGGATTGGCCGCTTCACGATCACGGTCTTTGGCAGGGCAGCACACGCCGGACTGGATCCGGAAAGCGGCGCGAGCGCCATTCTCGAGCTGTCACATGTCATCCAGAGACTGTTCGCGCTCAACGATGTCGAGCGCGGTATTACGGTCAACGTCGGCACTATCGACGGTGGCATTCAACCGAATGTGGTCGCGCCCCACAGCACGGCCGTTGTCGACGTGCGCGTGCCGA
>JAOUNK010000185.1 GCA_029881015.1 Gammaproteobacteria bacterium
CAGCGCGCGATAAATGGTCGCAATACGGTCGTCGGGCTCGATGACCTCGGCGGCGCCGGGCACGACCCCCGTCGCTGCACCTTCGAGAACGACGGTATCCATCCCCTCTTCGAACAAGGCCGCCCGATACGTCACCTGGCCGTTCTTGTCCATGACGAACGAGCCGCCATCGAACACGAGCTCATCCTGGCCGCCAACATGGTTGACATAGACGACCGGTACGCCGACTTCTTTGACGCGCTGCCGCACGGCGTTCTCGCGCTTCTCCTGGCTGCCGATCTGGAAGGGCGAACCGTTGATAACGACAACGCATTCGGCACCGGCTGACCGCGCTGCGGCGATCGGCCCTGGGGACCAGACGTCCTCGCAAATATTGAGGCCGACTCGAATGCCATTGAGTTTGAATACAGCCGCTTTCCTGCCTGCGGTGAAGTAGCGTTCTTCATCGAAAACGGCGTAGTTGGGCAAGCGGTGCTTGCGGTAGTGCGCGAGAATACGACCGTCCTGCAAGACGGCGCAGGCGTTGTAAATATGCCCGTCGTCGTATTCCGGAAAGCCGATGACGACCGCGATGCCTGAAACCTCGTCGGAAATGCGGCGGACGGCGGCTTCGACATCGTGCCGCAGGCCCGCGTGAAACAGCAGGTCTTCGGGCGGATACCCGCAGATGCCCAGTTCCGGGAAAACGACGAGGTCCGCGGCATCGCGATCGCGCGCCTGCCTGGCATAGTCGATGATCTTTGCCGTATTGCCCGCGACATCGCCAACCACAAGGTCGATTTGTGCCAGCGCGACTTTAATGGCGTCGGTCATCGCTGGTCGCCGACGATCTCCTGCATTTTCGAGCCTAACTCGGCCGGAGAGCGCACGGTGGCAACGCCAGCGGCGTTCAGCGCCTTGAACTTGTCTTCGGCCGTGCCCTTGCCGCCCGCGATGATTGCGCCGGCATGGCCCATGCGCTTGCCGGGCGGTGCCGTTACGCCGGCAATGTAGGCGACCACGGGCTTGGAAACATGGCTCTTGATGTACTCGGCCGCTGCTTCCTCGTCGGTGCCGCCGATTTCGCCAACCATGATGATGCCGTCGGTGTCAGGATCCGCCTCGAACAGCGCCAGGCAGTCGATGAAGTTCATGCCGCGCACCGGATCGCCGCCGATGCCAATGCAGGTGGTCTGGCCGAGGCCATTGGTCGTGGTCTGGTAGACCGCCTCATAGGTCAGCGTTCCGGAGCGTGAGACCACGCCGATCCGTCCCGGCTTGTGGATGAAGCCCGGCATGATGCCGATCTTGCACTCACCCGGCGTGATGATGCCGGGGCAATTCGGCCCGATCAGCCGGCAGTCGTAATCCCTGAGCGCAGACTTGACCCTGACCATGTCGTTAACGGGAATGCCTTCTGTGATACAGACGATGAGAGCCACACCCCCATCCGCCGCTTCGAGTATGGCGTCGGCCGCAAACGGCGGCGGTACATAGATCATGCTGACGTCGGCACCGGTCTCGGCCACCGCATCCCGCACCGTGTTGTAGACCGGTACGCCGAGATGCTCCTGGCCGCCGCGCCCTGGCGTGACGCCGGCAACGACCTGTGTGCCGTACTCGATGCATTGTTCTGTGTGGAACGAACCCTGGTTGCCCGTGATGCCCTGGCAGAGGATCTTGCTGTCTTTGTTGACCAGAATACTCATAGTTATTTCCGTCAGGCTGCCGCAGCAACCGCCTTCTTCGCCGCGTCGGTCAGGTCCTCGGCCGCAATAATGTCCAGACCACTGTTCGCCAGCAGCTCGCGTCCCTTGTCAACGTTCGTGCCTTCAAGCCGCACGACGACGGGCACGCTGACGCCGACTTCCTTCACGGCGCTGATGATCCCCTCGGCGATCAGGTCGCAGCGCACAATGCCGCCGAAGATGTTGACGAGAATCGCCTCGACACTGTCGTTCGAGAGAATCAGCTTGAACGCAGCGGCGACACGCTCGGCCGTCGCACCGCCACCCACATCGAGGAAGTTGGCAGGATCGCCGCCGTGCAGCTTGATCAGGTCCATCGTCGCCATCGCAAGACCCGCGCCGTTGACCATGCAGGCGATGTTGCCGTCGAGCGATACGTAGTTGAGATCGTGCTCGGCCGCCTTGCGCTCCGCCTCGTCTTCCTGGGACGGGTCGCGCAGCTCGGCAATGGCCTTCTGCCGGAACAGCGCACTGCCATCGATATTGATCTTGCCATCCAGCGCCACGATATCGCCGGCTTTGGTCGTAATGAGCGGGTTGATTTCGATGAGGCTCGCGTCCGTGTCGACGTACAGCTGGTACAGCTTCTTGATCAGGCCACCGAACTGGCGCATCTGTTGCTTGTCCAGCTCGAGGCCAAAGGCCAGCTGGCGCGCCTGGTAATCCTGCAGGCCTGCATCCGGCGCAATCGCAATCGAGAAGATCTTCTCAGGCGTCTCCGCGGCGACCTTCTCGATATCCATGCCGCCGGCGGCGGAGGCGATAAAGGAGATGCGGCTCACTTCGCGATCGACCAGCATGCTCAGGTAAAGCTCACGATCGATGTCCGATCCCTGCTCGATATAGACGGTGTTGACGGGCAGACCCTCGGGGCCTGTCTGGTGAGTAACGAGAATCGTTCCCAGCATCTTGTCGGTAAACTCGCGAACTTCGTCGAGCGAGCGGGCAAGCTTGACGCCGCCCGCCTTGCCACGTCCGCCTGCATGTACCTGGGCCTTGACGACCCAGAGGTCGCCGCCGAGTTCCTGGGCCGCCTTGACCGCCGCGTTGGGCGACTCGGCCGGAATGCCGCGCGGCACCGGGATGCCGTAGTCAGCGAACAATCGTTTAGATTGGTATTCGTGAAGATTCATTGAATTAGTCTGTCTGCCAGCGAACGGGATGAAGGGTCGCGGTTGCCGCGAAAAAGTTGGCGTATTTTGGAGGTTTGCGCCACCCATGTCCATATTCGGTCTACAATTCGCGCATGAATCAGGCACAGACCGATGCCCCGCTGAGACGGACTTTCCGCGGCAGCCGGGACGCGCTGTTACAGAAAGCTGTCGATGAGCCCGAGCTCGGCTGGCGCGTCCTGGTCACGCTGAACGCGTTCCGTCTGCTCATTTCGACCGCGCTGCTGCTGCTTTTCGCGGTGGGCTCGGAGCCCCATTTCTTCGGGGATGCCAAGCCGACGCTGTTCGCCGCCACGGCCGCCGGCTACCTGGTGTTCGCGATCCTGTCCGCCGTGTCATTGCGCCAGCAGTGGGTGCCACGCGTCGCCCTGGCCGTAACCCAGCAGCTCGTCGACATCGGGGCGATCGTTATCCTCATGCATGCGAGCGGCGGTATTTCGAGCGGCCTCGGAGGCCTGCTCGTCATCTTCATCGGCGCGGCCAGCCTGGTCATTCCGATCACCGTGTCAGCAACCCTCGCGGCCGTTGCGACGTTTTTCATCCTGGGTGAGCAGTTCTATTCGCAGTTGTCGAACGCCAGCGTTCTGGCCAACTATCCGGCTGCGGGGATTCTCAGCGGAGTGATTTTCGCGATGGCGCTGGTCACCCAACCTCTGGCGCGTCGGATTCGCGCCTCGGAGGCGCTCGCGCGCCAGTTCGGTGTCGACCTCAAGAATCTGTCGGAGCTCAACGAGTACATCGTGCAGCACCTTCGCGAAAGCATCGTGGTGCTGGACAGTGCAAACGCCATACGACTGATCAACAGTTCGGCAATGCAGCTGCTCGGTGTGGACACGGCGCCGCCGGGCAGACCGCTCGACGAGGTGGCCGTATCACTTGCCGAATACATCGAGGCATGGCGGGCCGACCGGTCACTGTCGTCACACCCCGAACTGACACTGATTACAGAAGGTGACAATGCGCGGATCACGGCCCACCTGGCACCGCTGGGCAAGGACGGGCAACGCAAGGGACCGATTCTCGTGTTCCTCGAGGACGTGAGCGATATGAATGCCCGCGTGCAACAATCCAAGCTTGCGTCGCTGGGGCGCCTCAGCGCCAGCATCGCGCATGAGATCCGGAACCCCGTCGGCGCCATGAGCCATGCGGCGCAGCTGCTGCAGGAATCGCCGGTTCTGACCGATGACGACAAGCGGCTCACCGAGATCATCCAGACTCACTCGAGCCGCGTCAGTCACATCATCGACAACGTGTTGCAGCTGTCGCGACGCGAGTCGAGCCGGCCGGAGCGGCTGGCACTCAGGGATTGGTTGCAGGAGTTCGCCAGCGAATTCGAGCGCACACTGGAACTGCAGGAGAGCGAACTCAGCGTGGCTGACCTGCCAGACGACCTCGAAGTCCGGATGGATCGCGGCCATCTGCGTCAGGTCCTCTGGAACCTCTGCGACAATGCGGTCAAGTACGCGAGTGAAACCGGTGGCATCATGGTTGAAATTGCCGGCGGCCGCCTGGCCGGGCAAGGCCGGCCCTATATCGATGTTCTCGACTGCGGCCTTGGCGTGGACAAGGCAACGGCCGACAAGATCTTCGAGCCCTTCTTTACCGCTCGCTCCGGCGGCACGGGCCTCGGGCTCTACATATCCAGGGAGCTCTGTGAGTTGAACCGGGCGACCTTGTTGTACCTTGACCGGCCCGGCGGAGGCAGTATCTTTCGTATCGTATTTGCCGATCCGGATCGGTGGGACACACAGGACACGCAATGAACCAACCACTGGCCCTGGTCATCGATGACGAGCCCGATATCTGCGAGTTGCTCACGCTGACGCTGGGGCGCATGGATATTCGCACGGAGACGGCCATGGACGTCGCCGGTGCCAAATCCTTGCTGAACTCCCGGGATTTCGACATTTGCCTCACGGACATGCGACTGCCGGACGGCGACGGCCTGGAACTCGTGGAATGGATACAGAGCCATGCCGCCGGCCTGCCGGTCGCCGTCATCACGGCGCACGGCAACGTGGAAACGGCTGTGCAGGCGCTGAAGCTCGGCGCATTCGATTTCATCTCCAAGCCGCTCGATCTCGGCAACCTGCGTACCATCGTCGCCAACGCACTGCGCGTGCGCAGCCCCGGCGAGGATGGCGGCACCAAGCTGCTTGGCGATTCCGGACGCATGCGCGAACTGCGCGACATGATTGGCAAGGTCGCCCAGTCCCAGGCGCCCGTGCACATTTCCGGCGAATCCGGCACCGGCAAAGAGCTCGTGGCCCGCATGATTCACGACAGCGGCCCGCGCTCGGAAGGTCCCTTCGTGCCGGTCAATTGCGGCGCGATTCCTGCCGAGCTTGTTGAAAGCGAATTCTTCGGCCACCGTAAGGGCAGCTTCACGGGTGCCGTCAATGACAAGGCCGGCCTGCTGCAATGCGCGGCTGACGGCACGCTGTTCCTGGACGAGATTGCCGACCTGCCGCTCGCCATGCAGGTCAAGTTGCTGCGCGTCATCCAGGAAAAGAAAGTCCGCCCTGTTGGTGCGTCCCAGGAAGAAAGCGTGGATGTACGGATTCTGTCGGCAACTCACAAGAACCTGTCGAAGATGGTCGCGAATGGAGAGTTTCGCGAGGATCTCTACTATCGGATCAACGTCATCGAGCTGCACGTGCCTGCGCTGCGCGAACGCGGCGATGACATCCTGCTGCTCGCCGACCACGTTCTCAGGCGACTGAACGCCACCGCAGGACTGGACGACAGTGCCCGCGAAGCGCTGCTGACGTATGCATTCCCCGGCAACGTGCGGGAACTGGAAAATATCCTCGAGCGCGCGGTGACCTTGTGCGCGGGCGGTACTATTTCCGCTGCAGACCTGCATATGCGGCAGGGCACGGATGTCACGGGCAAGCAACCGCTGCTCTCCGGAAAACTGGGCGACCAGGTGGAAGATGTACAGCGGCAAGCCATCGTCGAGGCGCTCGAGAAGACCCGTTACAACAAGACGGCCGCGGCGAAGCTGCTGGGGCTGTCGTTTCGGCAGCTGCGCTATCGCATCAAGAAACTCGGACTGGAGTGACATTTTTTGTCACTTTGTGACACTGAAGCGACAATCGATTCGCGCTTTGTCACCTTTCGCCGACGCCGCTTATCGTAATATCCCCAGGCTTATTTATTAATAATCAATGAGTTAATGCTAAATCAGCAAAGTTGGCACGGCGTTTGCTTTATCACTCGTACAGGCGATCTTGCCGTTAAATTAAATACTCTCAATATTCATGGAGAAGAACGAGATGAAGAAGCAACAAGGTTTTACACTTATCGAACTCATGATCGTAGTTGCGATCATCGGTATTCTGGCGGCCATCGCTATTCCTGCTTACCAGGACTACACGATCCGCGCACAGGTTTCTGAAGGTTTGAACCTGGCTGCCGGCGCCAAAGCTGCAGTATCCGAGTACACGATGGACCGCGGCCGGTTCCCGACCGACAACGCGCTGGCTGGCCTCTCTGCCGCCGCTGACATCAACGGCAGCTACGTTACGTCGGTTGGCGTTGCTGGCAACGTAATCACTGTTACGTACGGTGGTTCGAGGCCTGCTCACCAGCTGATCGCGGGCCAGACGCTCACGATGACGGGCGCAACCAACGCCGGTTCGGTCGAGTGGGTCTGCGCCAGCGGTGGTGTGATCGCTGCGAAGCACCTGCCGGCGGCTTGCCGCTAAGACACAATCTAGAGCTTTTCGCTTTAGATTTAAAGTCAGAAAAGCCCCGGTCCGCCGGGGCTTTTTTTTCAC
>JAOUNK010000186.1 GCA_029881015.1 Gammaproteobacteria bacterium
AACTCCCTGCTGGACCCGCCCTCGACCATGTACGTACCGCAGGTAAAGGGGCTGCCGGCGAAACCGATGAGTGGCACCTTGCCGTCGAGTTCGCGGCGAATCGTGCGCACCGCGTCGAAGACATAGTCCAGCTCTTTCTCGACATCGGGCACACGCAGGTCTCGAATCGCATCGGCCGTCTGGACCGGGTCACGAAACTTGGGGCCCTCACCCGCCACGAAGTACAGGCCAAGACCCATGGCATCCGGCACGGTCAGGATGTCGGAAAAGAGGATTGCCGCGTCAAGTGCGTAACGCCGGAGCGGCTGCATCGTCACCTCGCAGGCGAGATCGGGATTGCGGCACAGACTCATGAAATCGCCGGCCTGCGCGCGTGTCTCCCGGTACTCGGGCAGGTAGCGCCCGGCCTGGCGCATGATCCACAAGGGCGTGCGGGGCACCGGCTCTTTCATCAGGGCCCGCAGCAGCAGGTCGTTCTTGAGTTCGGTCATCAGGCACCTACCTGTTCGGCAATCGACGCCTGCATGGACTCGGCCATGGCGCGCGGTCTTTGTGCATCGCGAATCGGCCGGCCGACGACGATGTAGTCGCAGCCGTTCCGGAACGCGGTTTCCACCGTGACGACGCGCTTCTGGTCGCCAACGGGCTTGTTATCCACAGGGCGGATGCCCGGTGACACGACGAGCAGCTTCTCGTCTACGAATTCCCTGAGGGCCGGAACCTCCAGGCCAGAGGAAATGACACCGTCGCATCCGGACTCGAGGCACTGCCGGGCCCGCGACAGCACGAGGTCGCCGACGTCGCAGTCGAAGCCGAGATCGTCGAGATCGCCGCGGTCCAGGCTCGTCAGCACCGTAACGCCAAGGACCTTGAGGCTATCGCCTTTATTCGCGGCAGCCGCCTCCATGATGGACCGGTTGCCGTGCACGGTGACGAACGTCGCGCCGCGATCCTTGAGCGAGCGCACGGCGGAACCGACGGTGGCCGGAATATCGAAAAACTTGAGGTCGCAGAACACTTTCTTGTCACGCGCCAGCAACCAGTCGAGCAGGTCGAAATACTCGCCGCTCATCATCAGCTCGAGACCGATCTTGTAAAAGGTAACCGCGTCACCGAGCTCGTCGGCGAGTTCTTTTGCCCGGTCACAGGTCGGTACGTCCATGGCGAATATGAGCCGGTCTCTTGCCGGTATGTCTTTGTGTTTCACGGTACACCTTCGATTTCAGGAACGGGGGCCGCAGCCCCTGGCGGAAGGGCTCCGATCCCGCGCGCATGATATCAGCCTGTGAGCCGTTCGTGGGCCGCGATCGCATAGCGATCGGTCATGCCGGCGATGTAGTCCGCGACAACCCTGGCGCGCGGCGCACCGTCGAGGCTGGCGGCGCGATTCGCGAACTCGGGCGGCATCAGCGCGACGTCCTGCGAATAGGCTTTGAACAGATCGGCCACAATTGCCTGGGCCCGTCGTGTCATCTCGAGCTTTTGCTCGTGCCCGTACAGGTGCTTGTTGAGAAAGCGCTTGAGCGACAGATGCTGCTCGTAGACGGGCGGCGACATATTGACCAGCGGTTCGCCGGCCGCCCGCACGTCATCAATGGCCGTGACGCCCGCTGCCTGGATTCGCCGATCCGTTTCCTCGATCAGGTCCGTCACCACGGTCCCGATCATGCGGCGAATTATCTCGAAGATCAGGCGCCGGTCTTCGAGGTCCGGGTACTTGCCTCGTACCCGCGCGTACTGCTGCTCGAACAGCGGCTGCTCACGCAACTGCTCAAGCGTAAGCAATCCCGCCCTGAAACCGTCGTCGACATCGTGGTTGTTGTAGGCGATGGCGTCGGCAATATTGGCGATTTGCGCTTCGAGGCCCGGCTGCGTGCGCTCGAGGAAGCGCTCTCCCACGTCACCCAGCCTGCGAGCGTTGCGCGAAGAGCAGTGCTTGAGAATACCCTCTCGCGTTTCGAACATGAGATTGAGGCCCGGGAAGTCCGCGTACTTGGCTTCCAGCTCATCGACGACGCGCAGTGACTGAAGGTTATGCTCGAAGCCACCGAAGTCGCGCATGCAGGCATTCAGCGTGTCCTGGCCCGCATGCCCGAAGGGCGTGTGGCCGAGATCGTGTGCCAGGCAGATCGATTCGGTCAGCGGCTCATTCAGCCCCAGCGCGACCGCCACGGAGCGCCCGATCTGGGAAACCTCGAGTGAGTGCGTCAATCGCGTCCGATACAGGTCGCCCTCGTGATTGACGAAAACCTGGGTCTTGTACATGAGGCGCCGGAACGCCGTGCTGTGAATGATGCGATCGCGGTCGCGCTGGTACTCACCGCGATGCGCAGGTCGCGGCTCTTCGACTCGTCGGCCGCGGCTGTTCGCTTCGCTAGCCGCGTAGGATTTCATTGAGTCGACGGTCGTCATACTCGGCCGAAACACGGCTGTCGCCGATCGCCCGAAGCAACACGAAACGCAGCGCTTTGCCCTGCACCTTCTTGTCCATGCCCATCGCCTTCCGCCAGTCGTCCGGCGCGATCGCCGGCGGTCTCGTCGGCAATCCGGCTGCGGCAACGAGACGCTCGAGGCGGTGGATGTCCTTCTCGGCAAGCCCGCTAAGCCGGGCAGCCATCAGCATGCCGGCCGCCACCGCTTCGCCGTGCAACCACTCGCCGTAGCCCTGGCAGTGTTCGATTGCGTGACCGAACGTGTGGCCGAAATTCAGTATGGCGCGACGCCCGGCCTCTCTTTCGTCCTCGGCAACGACCTCCGCCTTGAGCGCGCAACAACGATGAATCGCATAACCGAGTGCGTCTGCATCCCGCGCCAGGAGTTGCGCCATGTTGGTCTCGAGCCATGCAAAGAACTCGGCATCACAGATGGCGCCGTACTTGATGACCTCGGCCAGCCCGGCGGCCAGTTCCCTGTCGGGCAAGGTATCGAGTGTGTTCGTGTCGATGAGTACGACCCGGGGCTGGTAGAACGCGCCTATGAGGTTCTTGCCCTGTGCGTGATTGACGCCTGTCTTACCGCCAACGGAGGAGTCGACCTGCGCCAGCAGGGTCGTGGGCACCTGGATAAAGTCGACGCCCCGCATGTAACAGGCCGCCGCAAACCCCGCTATGTCGCCGACGACACCGCCACCCAGGGCGACGACGGCTACGTCGCGGTTGGCGCGGGACTCGACCAACCGGTCGAGAATCGAGAGCATGGTTGCAACTGTCTTGAACGACTCACCGTCGGGCAGGTTGATGCTGCGTACATCGCAGCCCGGGAGATTCGCCCGGAGTCTTTCGTAATAAAGCGGGGCCACCGTCTCGTTGCTAACGACCAGGCAATCGCTGCCGCGCACAAATTCGCTGAGATCGAAGTGACCGTCAAGCAGGTCACGCCCGATCACGATCGGGTAACTGCGATCCCCCAATTCGACTGTCAATGTATAGCTCACGCGCCATAGCTTACATGACCGTAGAAGCGGGGACACTTTCTGAAGTGTCCCCCCAAGGCAGGGATACGCGCCGGGTCAGGAGATACTCTCGATGATCTCACTCGCCACGGAATGCACCTTCCGGCCGTCGGTGTCGACCACGAGATCGGCAATCTCCCTGTACAGCGGGTCGCGTTGCTGCAGCAGCTCTTCGAGCGTGCCACGTGGATCGTCGTTCTCCAGCAACGGGCGGATCCGGCCCTTGCGCGTCCGGGCCACCTGCTGATCCACTGACGTGTAGAGGTACACCACGAACCCGCGTCCCGCCAGGTTGCTGCGATTCCTTGCTTTGACAACGGCACCACCGCCCGTCGCCAGCACGACGCCATCCGACCGCGTAAGGTCATCGATCGCCGCTGCCTCGCGTTTGCGAAACCCGTCCTCACCTTCTTTCTCGAAGATGAACGCGACATCCACGCCCGTCCGGGACTCTATTTCATCGTCGCTGTCGACGAAGGTCAGTTGCAGGGTACGCGCCAGGTGCCGACCGACAGCAGATTTACCTGCGCCCATCGGGCCTACGAGAAATATGTTTTTCGGGTGTTTCATGCCAGGGTTCTTGGGCCCTCAAGCAGAAAGCCAACCCGAAGGTTGGCTTTCCATGTAGCTAAACGGCACGCCAGCTTAGTAGATGGTGGCGCCTTCCTCAAGGATGCGAGGCGTTACGAAAATCAACAGTTCAGCCTTGTTGTCCGTGCGTTGCTTGTTGCGGAACAATGCACCGGCAAAAGGAATGTCGCCGAGGAACGGCACCTTGCTGATCGTCTCGCGACGCTCAGTCTCGTAGATACCACCGAGCACGACTGTCTGGCCATCGGCAACAAGCACCTGGGTTTCGACAGACCGCGTATCGATACTCGGTACCGTACCGCCAATACCGCCGGTCGAGATGATGTCACCGACGTTATCCTTGCTGACGCGAAGGTCCATGATGATGTTGTTGTCCGGCGTAATCTGCGGGGTAACAACCAGCTCGAGAACCGCTTCCTTGAACTGAATCGTTGTCGCGCCCGAAGACGCCGACTGCTGGTACGGAATCTCAACACCCTGCTTGATCGTAGCTTCCTTCTGGTTGGCCGTGATCACGCGCGGGGTCGAAACGATCTCGCCGCGGCCTTCGGCTTCAAGGGCAGACAATTCGAGGTCGATCAGATAGTCGTTACTCAATACCGCCAGGGCGAATCGGCCAGCCGGGTTCGAGACCGGCAAGTTCACGTTGTACCGATCGTTCAGCGCCGCCCACTCAGGGAGTGCGGTACCGGTGGGATCATTAACAGCATCAAGGAAAGTTCCCAACGTATGATCTGTGCCGGCGCTCGAACCCGTCGTAATAATGACGGGATCAGAGGTCAGGTCATCCGCTGACACACCGAGACGGACACCGAGTTCGCGGCTGAAGTCATCGTTGACAACAACAATGCGCGACTCGATGAGAACCTGCTTGATGGGAATATCCAGCGTACGAACCATGCGGCGGATATCCTGCAGCCGCTCGGCCGTATCCTGCACGAGCAGCGTATTCGTGCGGTCGTCGACAGCGATGCTGCCACGTTCCGACAGCATCGAGCCTTTCTCCGTACCGGTAATCAGGTCAGCCAGGTCGGCCGCCTTCGCGTAGTTAACCTGCAGGAATTCCGAGTAAACCGGCTCCAGTTCCTGGATCGCGAGCTGTGCTTCGAGATCTGCGGTTTCGCGTGCGGCAATTTCCTCGGCCGGCGCAACCATGATCACGTTGCCGTTCTGGCGCATGTCCAGACCCTTCGTGGTCATGACGATATCCAGCGCCTGGTCCCAGGGAACGTTGCGCAGGCGCAGCGTCACATTGCCCTGGACCGTATCCGACACGACGATATTCTTGCCGGACGTCTCGGCCAGCAGCTGCAGGACCGAACGTGTCTCAATATCCTGGAAGTTCAGCGACAGGCGCTGGCCTTCGTATTCCTTGTTCTCCGCGAACAGGCTGGATTCGGCCTGTGACTCTTCCGGTGCCGGGTTGATTTCGATCGTGAACTCGTTGTCAGACTGGTAAGCAAGCTGCTCATACTTGCCTTCAGCCGAGATAACGATACGCGTATCGAGATTGGTGCGCAGTGCATCAACCGTTGTGACCGGCGTAGCAAAGTCGTTGACGTCCAGACGACGCATCAACTCTGCCGGCAGACTCGTGTCCTTGAACACGGCAACCACACGACCGCCTTCCTGGCGAATGTCGACCGACGTCGACGGGTCGGTAAGGTTGACGACTACACGGCCACCACCGTCGCGGGTGCGGCGAAAATCAACAGCGGAAATGGAACGGGAGCCCGGAGCGGCAAACGAACGGGAATCAGACGTCGGCGCACTGGCGAACTGGGTGGTACCTGCGCTGTAGTCATCTCCGTCACCAAGCGTGACGATTACCGTATTTCCGCTACGACGAGTTTCGTATGCGACCATCGTGTCGAGATTCAACACGACACGCGTGCGACCGTTGGCTTCGGCCGTCAATACCGTGTCCAGCGGCCCGAGGTTCACATCGCGGCGACGCGACGTCATACCCAGTGACGTACCTGGCAGGTCGAGTGCAATCCGTGCAGGATTCTCGATCGTGAAGTCCAGCGGCTCGGGCGCCGTTTCACTCATGATCAGCTTCAGCTCGACGCGGTCGCCGGGCAGACTCTGCACCTGAATGTCTTGCAGCCTGTTACCTTCCTGGGCGCTGGCGAAAGCCCCCCAGAAGAGCAGCAGTGCTGCCTGTGCCAATGCGGCGAACTTCGCAAAGCGAGGTGTCACCGTCGGTTTGTTTTTGAGCATCATTCCCATTACTCCCAGTTCCATTCAGGCGTCAGTCTGAAAGACCAACCGCGGCGTCTCGTTCAATATAGCCGCCGATACCGTCAGAAATAATTTCCACCAGTGTGATTTCCGATTCAGAAATTTCCGTGATTCGTCCGTCGTTCTGACCCAGGTAATTACCCGGAACGACGCGGTGAATCAGTCCGTCCGATGTCTGTACAAGTCCATAAAGTGTGTCGTCGATGTTCAGCGTGCCGACCATGGCGAGCGAATCCAGCGGGAAGTCCTCGAGGAACTCGCGGATACGATCAGGATCGGGGCGCGTACCGCCAGCAGCGGTACCACTCGACTGTGGCGTGTCGGGGACGAACGGCGAGCGTATGCCCTGCTCGTCAGCGATGTACGTAAACACCTCGTAAGGCTCGATT
>JAOUNK010000187.1 GCA_029881015.1 Gammaproteobacteria bacterium
CCGAGCCCATCGAGCCGCCCATGAAACCGAACTCAAAAGCGCAGACGACGACCGGTTGTCCGAACAAGGTGCCTGTCGCCGATACGAGTGCATCTTTTTCGCCGGTCTTCTTCTGCGCCTGCACGAGGCGATCGCGATAGCGTTTGCTGTCCCGGAACTTGAGCGGATCTTCCGGCTCGAGCTGGGCCGACAGCTCCTTCTGGGAATTTCGGTCGAGGAAGAAACCCAGGCGCCGGCGCGCGCCGATGCGCATGTGGAAATTGCACTTGGGGCACACATGGAGGTTGCGTTCCAGCTCATTGCGATACAGTTGCGCATCGCAGCTCGGACACTTGATCCAGACGCCTTCCGGCACCGACTTTCCGCGTTTCTCAGTGCTGATGCGCGATGGCATCAATTTCTCTAACCAGCTCATCGGAGAATCATAGCCGGAAGGGGGGGCAACAGCCAGTCGCCGGAACGCCGAATGCAGCCGGATACTCGACGCCGACAAGCGTCAGCCCGTGCGCCGGCGCGGCAATCCCACCCGCTTTCCGATCGCGGCTTTCCAGGACGTCACTGATCCACTCGACGCGCTCCTCTCTGCGTCCGACCGTCGCGACCGTTCCCATGATATTGCGGACCATATGCTGCAGGAACGCGTTCGCCGTGACGCGTAACGTTATCCAGTCTCCCTTGCGGGTGACCGAGATATCCGTCAGGTTGCGCACCGCCGTGTTCGCCTGGCATCCGGCCGCGCGAAAGGCAGAGAAATCGTGCTCGCCCAGCAGGCGCTGCGCCGCCTCGTGCATCAGGGCCACATCGAGCGGTTCATACACCCACCAGGCGCGCTTGCGATGCAGGGCCGAGCGCTGCAGGCGGTTCAGGATCAGGTATCGGTAGCTGCGCGAGGTGGCCGAGAAGCGGGCATGAAAATCGTCCGTGACAGGCGCGACCCAGCCGACATTGATATCGTCCGGAAGATTGGTGTTGGCGCCCAGCAGCCAGCCACGCTCGCTGCGCTTGCTGTCCGTATCGAAATGGACAACCTGGTCGGTCGCGTGCACGCCCGAATCCGTGCGGCCCGCACAAACGACTTCTACAGGGTGATTCGCGACGACGCTGAGCGCTTCTTCCACGCGCTGCTGCACACCGAGACCGGTTTTCTGGCGCTGCCAGCCGTTATACGACGTGCCATCGTATTCAATACCGAGCGCGACGCGCATGCTGCGGCACTCTTACGAGGCCTAGCTCGGCAGCGAATCGAGCAGCTGCTGTGCCTGCTGGCGCTGGCTCTCGTCGCCTTCGTCGAGAACTTCCTCGAGAATGCTGCGCGCACCGGCCGGGTCACCCATATCGACGTAGGCGCGTGCCAGATCGAGCTTCGTACCCACCTCGGTCATCGTCCGCGCTTCGTGCAGGTCGTCGTTCATGTCCTCCGGCGAGATTTCCATCGTCGGCACTTCGGAAGTTTCCTCCAGCCGCGTCGGACGAGGCTGTTCGACCGTCGCGTCGTCCCGCGGCTGCTCAACCGTGTCGCCGATTTCACTGAGCTGCAGCGCTGCCGTCAGATCGTCCAGGTCGAGGTCCATGTCGGTCTGTGCGACGGCCGGCATCTCACCGGTCTCGTCAAGGCTCGAAACGCCCGTGAATGCCTCTGGCGGCAGGGCTTCGGTCTTGGCGAAGTCAAAGTCGTCATCGTCCTCGTCCAGTGGCGCGAGCATGGTCACGGCATCACCCGATACCTCGGTATCCTCGTCGCCGTAGGCGGGTGCGAGCAGCGTCGCGTCGTCATCCGCAATATCGGCATCGAGGCCGAACCCGGTGTCGACGGCCATGTCATCACTCAGCACCTGCGTGCGGCCGGTGGCCTCCAGCAGGTCAATGTCAATCGAGGTGTCGGTCTCGGACTCTTTCTCAACGTCCATTAAGGGCATCCTGCCCGTTTCGTCGGGAGCCAGGCGCATGCCTGTGCCGGAGACATTGAGGTCGCCGAAACCCAGTGAATCGTCGATTCCCAGGTCGCTACCGGTCACATCGTCGTCATCGGCAAGCTCTTCATTGATGCCCGTATCGGCAAGTGCTTCGTTAGTCCCCGTGATATCGAGATCCAGCTCGTCGAGATTTATCTCCGCCGTCGCATCGGCATCCTGCCCGCTCTCAAAAATAGCCCCACCAAGCGCCTCGTCCAGTGACGGCAGCTCGGAAGTCCCGTCCAGGCCTTCGAACTGCTGTTCGATGGTTGGCGTCTCGACCGTGGGCTCCACTGCTACCCGCATCTCGGCCGTCGAGTCGAGAGTTGCCTCTGCAGTTTCTGAATCTTCTGCGATCGCAGTCCGTTCGCCCGTCGCTTCATCAAACAGGAAGTCGATACCACCCGTGGCATCGTTCCCGTCGCCACCGAGGTCAATGACGTCGGTCTCCGGCAGCCCGCCGCCACCGAGGTCGATAACATCGGTCTCCGGCAACCCATCGCCACCGAAGTCCATATCCAGTTCGCCGGCCTCGTCCATCTCCGATTCGAAGGACAGGTCGACAGCCTTGGTTGCGCCGGCCACGCCAGCACCGGCAAAGAGCTCGTGGTCTGCCGCAATTTGCTGACCCATAATGACGATCTTGTCCCAGAGCGCGGAGCCGCCGCCGCCCACGGCCGCCTTGAGACGCCCGGCAGCGTCGACAAATGCATCCTGGTTACCCCAGACGAAGTAGATTTCGCAGAGCTTGGACATCAGCGCCGTGTCGTTAGGATCTGACTCGAGCGCACCGTTTACGAGGTCCGCCGCCTGGTCATACAGGCCGTAAGCCATGTGGAAGTCGGCTTCGGCCAGCGGGTCGGTCTGGTCGAGGTTGACCGCCGTTTCGCTGCTAAATGTGTCTTCGAGCGAACCGAATCCGCCCGTATCGCCAGTTGCCGCTTCGAGATCCGGTGCCGGCGCCTCGATCGTCTCGATACCTTCGCCATACTCCGGTTCCAGCGGACGTATACCGGAGTCCTGCTCGACGACGACGATTGACTCGTCGTCACGGGTCGGTGCCCGCAAGGTCTCAGTGGCGGCCATCCCGCCCGCGGCCAGCTCATCGCTGTCCAGCGTTTCCCACGGCCGGTCGTCACCATCGTCGTCGCCACCGCGACGCACAAACCAGAACAGCAGGCCGGCGACAGCGATCAGCGCTGCACCGATCCACACCCAGAAATTGTTCAGGAATCCGAGGATCTGATCGACGATACCCGGCTCGCTGGCGCGCGGGGTGCGAATCTCGGTCGGCGGCGGTGTCGCGTCCGCCGCTTCGTCATCGACGGCTTCGTCATCTGCAACGATCTCATCGACAACCTCGTCGCCGGTGAATTCGTCGTCGGCAACGCTCACATCATCGACGGGAGGCTCGTAGGTTTCGCCACGAATGTCGGCAAGTTCCTGTCGCAACGTGGCAAGTTCGTTGTCCCGAATCTCGATGAGCGACTGCTGGTCGGGCACATCGGCGGCTTCGAGCTCGGCGATGCGGTTTGCCACTTCCTGTTCGCGCGTGAGCGGTTCGGTCGTGCCGAGTTCGTCGTCGTAGTCGAGACCGGCCGGTTCTTCGTCAGGCGGCACAAGGACCAGGCTGGGGCGCGTCTCGGTCGTGTCCGGTACGGTCGTATAACCCGAATCCGTCGACGTATCGGCGGAAACATCCGTTGACGTATCCGCGGAGGACGTGTCTGGCGCGGTGTAGCCCGCCGGACCGCCCCACTCCTCGTTATGTTGTCTGACGGCTGCAAATGCCTCGCCGCGGCTGATCTGGAATACGGCGTCAGCACTTGGAATGTTCAACGACGTACCGGCTTTCAGGCGATTGATGTTGCCGGAAAATGCCTGCGGGTTTGCCTCGAAAATGGCAATCATCGTCTGGTTCATCGACAGGCGGCTGTCGGGGCGCATGCGGCTTGCAATGCCCCACAGGGTGTCCCCGCGCTGGACCTCGTACTCACCGGCGGGCGTCCTCGAGTAGCCCGATTCGCCCGGCACAGGCGGTGGCCTGTAGCCGTCCGGCTCATCGTCGGCTACCGGTGCCGGCGGCGGGGTTACCCGCGGCTGACTCGGCGGCGTCGCGCGTTCCTGGCGCGGCGTCGGTGCCGGCTGCTGACGTTCGATACGGGCACTGTCCGTTGGCGTCGCGCGGCGCGGCGCCTCCACGGCCGGAGCCTGCTGAACGGCGGGCGGCGCATAGGTCGGCGGATCCAGTAGCACCGTGTATTCGCGCAACAGGCGGCCGCTCGACCACGTCGCCTCCACAAGAAACGTCAGGAAAGGTTCGGTAATCGGTGAACGGGACCGTACCTGCACCACGGCGCCATTCGGGCCGTCCGGCAACACGTTGAACTCGATTCCCTGCAAATAAAACGGTCGATCGATGCCATACCGCTCGAAAGTCTCGGCTGAGGCCAGTGAGACACTGAGGTTCGCCAGCTCTTCAGGCGTGGCCGACAGCAAATCAATCTCGGCTCGCAGCGGTTCGTTCAGCGCTGAATCGAGATTGATATCACCGAGTCCAATGGCCCAGACCTCGCTCGACAGCAAAATCACAAGTGCAAGCGAGATACGCGTAAGACATCGCGACATAATGTATTTTCTCCAAACCCTTCGAAGCCCCCTTTAGCGACATCCAGTCGGGGGCTGATGTGCCTGCGAACTATAGCTTATAGATAGTTTTTTGCCAATATTTCAGCAATTTGGACGCTATTTAGAGCCGCGCCCTTACGTATGTTGTCGGCGACCACCCAGAGATTGATTCCACGTGGATGCGAGATGTCCTCGCGGACTCTCCCCACGAAGACGGGGTCGGTTCCCGAGCTCTCGGTCACCGCGGTCGGATATTCCCCGGTTGCAACGCCATCAAGCACTTGTATCCCGGGTGCCCTCGCCAACAAATCAAGCACGTCGGCAGCGGAAATCTTGTCCCTCGTTTCGATATGGACAGCCTCGGAGTGGCCGAAAAATGCCGGGATGCGCACGGCCGTCGGATTGACGAGAATTTCCTCATCTTCCAGTATCTTGCGCGTTTCCCACACCATCTTCATCTCTTCCTTGGTGTAGCGGTTGTCCTGGAAGACGTCGATATGCGGGATGCAGTTGAAGGCAATCTGCTTTGCATCGCCCTCGATCTCGAGCGGCCGTCCGTTGAGCAGGGCCGTCGTCTGGCGTACGAGTTCCTCCACGGCGCTGCGACCGGCCCCTGAGACCGCCTGGTAGGTACAGACGTTGATGCGCTCGATGCCCACGGCGTCATAAATCGGCTTTATCGCCACAAGCATTTGAATTGTCGAACAATTCGGGTTCGCGATGATGCCACGGGCCGGGTACCGCGCAAGCGCGTCCGGGTTGACCTCGGGCACGACCAGCGGGATATCGTCGTCATAGCGAAAGTGCGACGTGTTATCGATGACGACACAGCCCGCCTCCGCCGCCTTGGGGGCATACTCGGCCGATACGGACCCGCCCGCGGAAAACAGGCCGATCTGCACGGTCGAGAAGTCGAAGCCGGCGAGATCCTCGACGTTGAGTTCACGATTGCCGAAGCTGACCGTCTTGCCGACGGAACGCTCACTGGCCAGCGCATGGACGTTCCCGACCGGGAAATCGCGCTCGGCGAGTATCTCCAGCATGGCTTCGCCGACGACGCCCGTGGCGCCGACGACGGCGATATCGAATTGATCTGGCATGTTCCTAGATTTCCGGTGTTTCCGACACGACGTCGGCGTTTTGCGCACGATTGCGCAGGTAGTGGTCCATGACAACGAGCGCCACCATGGCTTCCGCGATAGGCGTGGCACGCAACCCCACACAGGGATCGTGCCGACCTACGGTTACGATCTCGGTCTCCTGGCCTTGCTTGTCGATCGTCTTGCCGGGCCTGGTGATACTCGACGTCGGCTTGAGCGCAATGCTCGCCAGGAGATCCTGGCCCGACGAAATCCCCCCGAGCGTGCCGCCGGCGTCATTCTTGCTGAAGCCCGAGGCGGACATTTCGTCGCGATGTTCACTGCCGTGCTGCGTGACGGCCGCGAAACCGGCACCGACCTCGACACCCTTGACCGCATTGATGCTCATCAGTCCATGCGCGAGATCGGCCTCGAGTTTGTCGAATACGGGCTCACCGAGTCCCGGGGGCAGGCCGCGCGCCAGCACGCTGATCTTGGCGCCGATCGAGTCACCCTTTTCACGGAGTTCGTTCATAAAATTCTCGAGCTCCTCGAGCTTCCCGGGATCCGCGCAGAAGAACGGGTTGTCGTCGACGATCGAAAGGTCTTTCGCCGCCAGCTTGATCGGACCCAGTTGCGCCACGAACCCTTTGATAACGATGCCCGCTCGTTCCTTCAGGTACTTGCGCGCAATAGCGCCGGCCGCGACCCGCATGGCCGTTTCGCGCGCCGACGACCGGCCCCCGCCGCGGTAGTCACGTATGCCGTATTTCTGTTGGTACGTGTAGTCGGCGTGACCCGGGCGAAACTTGTCCTTGATGTCGCCGTAGTCCCTGGAACGCTGATCCGTGTTTTCGATGAGCAGGCCGATCGGCGTGCCCGTGGTCTTGCCTTCGAATACGCCCGAGAGAATGCGGACCTGGTCCGGCTCGTTGCGTTGCGTGGTGTGCTTGTTACGCCCGGGACGACGACGATCGAGGTCGACCTGG